>JAEMPT010000020.1 GCA_022759165.1 Thermoprotei archaeon | reverse complement strand
TTCCAGTTCTATTTTATACTCGAAAAGCTCCCCCAGAAACATCGATGATAAAATTCATTCATGACATGAGGATCTATGATGGATCCGCGGACCAATGGACACAATCGCTAACATATGCTGGAAACTTAACACTTCAGGTGGGAAAGAGGCCTGTTCGGCAGAGGGAAGACAAATTTTCACTATTCAAAGGCCGTATTTCTCTTGCCTCCCCCCATGCGTCCACCTCAAGCAATATATAATTCTCATCTAATGGGGGAGGTATAGCTACAATAGAGCCGGTACTTAAAACAACCTCGATGCGGGAAATCACCTTAATACCATTTTTGTAGATGGTTCCTAACACTACTACAGGCTCGCACGTTACTATAACCTTATTGCTCCCGGGGTCGAACGGCTTTTCAAGTAATTTTACTAAAACTTTTTTAATATCTGACAAAGCGGCGTCGTAAGCGATATAACCTTTGGGGAGCCTCGTTTCTATCCCCTTTAGTGAGCAGCTTAATCCTCGCCTTCCTCTTCAAACAATTCGACAGTAACTCTCGCTTTGACTTCGCTTTTGCTGAAAGGAGGCGGAGACTCTCCTAGGTCAACGCCTATTACAACTTGGTTGCCAAGAGAATCAGTCATCTTGACTTCAGCGACATACCTCTTTTTTGGCCCTTCTTCTAATGCTTTTATAACTCCTTCATATATTCTTGAAAAAGCCATCTGCATGGCAATGGGGCTCGAGAAATCCTCAGGCCTAAACTGTATGTTGGTTAACCCACCCATGACCTCGCCTATTCTCGCCTTGCCATCGAAAACTATTACTTTTTTTACATGCTCTCCCATTTTAGGCACCAATTCAATACTCGTAGCAATTCCTTATTTAATGTTTCATTGAGTGCTAATTTTCTAAGCCATACAAAAATAAGAACACCCATCATCTGGAGGCAATTATAAAAGTTTCTTTAAAGGATAACTTGCGGGTTAGATAACCCAAAACAAGTACAGTGCGAGCGATGATACGAAAAAGGCTCCCCATACAAGTTTATTCAATTTAAAGATTTTCGCTCCATCAAATGGTCCTATGGGGATCAGGTTGAACAGCGCAAACCAGGCATTAATCACTGATAGCACTGAAAAGAATGAAGGCCATAGATTGTATAGTGCTATAGCAATCACCGATATTACCAAATTAGTCATAATACCGGCGGCGCTTATCCTCATCATGTCTCTTTTTTTCAATATATTTCCATAACAATATATGCCGACGTATCCAGGGGCAAGAAACGCTATCGGTAAAAAGGAGGAGACTATTGTTAAGAGCAGACCTAGCGGATCTAAAACAAATCTGCTGGAACACAAAGCCCTCCTAGCAAAGTATCGATGGGCCATTTCATGAAGAAGGAAGCCTATGAGAACCGAGGCGATTCCAAGGTACGAAAACTTTCCAACTAGCGCTAAGACTACTGATAATGCTCCAATACCCAAGGCGAACTCTTCTCTCTGGTTTATCTTATAAACGATGCTCGTAGCCAATTCTCTCACTTTTCTTTATCTTACTGAAGGTTTATTCTCATAGGATGCCTTCTATAAGGAAGATTTTCTATAGCTCTTTTTATATCTTTTTAATTAGTATTTGAATATAAATAGATGTTTAGTCATTCTTCAAATCACGGATCGCTTCTTGCCCTGGCACTAAGCTGAGGATTAGCTTGGCTATAAAATAGAAAGACCTTCTGCGAATGCTGGAGAGTTTAATCAAGGAAGATAATCCAGTATGCTTTTCTGCGAGATCATCTTCTTTAGCATTTCCTTGAAAAGATTGACTCCTACTTTTGAGTTGATCTTCTGTTCAACAACATTCGCGAGCTCATTATAGTCAGCAACTGTGGTAGGGGTTGACTTAAGAGCATTTCTCACAGTTTCCCTTATATGCCAATTTCCTACCGGCACTATATATTCGGGGAACACCTCTCTTATTATAATGAACTTCGCAGTTTTCCTCTTGTTGAATAGATATTCAAGCACGCCCAATCTGGCTGCGGAAAAGCCACCGTCAGGAGGCAAAGGTCCCTCTCTGATTGTATCAACAGATATCATGACCTCAGCTTCACTTGAATTCATTGCCCAAATGCTCTTCGGGTGCCAGATCTCTATCCACGCACCCTCATATGTTCCTGGTATAAGAACTATAACGAACTTATTGTATAGATACTCTCCCGAGAAAACGTTTATTTCATTTATAACCTTGAATTCTTGTATCTTTCTTTTTATGAACTCGCTTATAGTGTCATCCACAGCAGTTATGGCCCACCTAGTAGGGACCAACTTTTTGTTATTTCTCTTTCCTAGAAGCCCGAGACTAAGGGCCCTCTCTAGCAAATATACATCTGTCCCCTTCAAAAATAACTCTACTAGAGCATCCTTTGCTAAGACATCATCCCAAATCATCCTTTCAAGATTTTTATCAAGTTTAGGTGAACTGTTAACCTTTATTTTTTCCGCTGGAGAAAGGAGCCCGTTCGGTCTTAATACGCTATCGAAAGAGAGCTTCAACGTAGGAGGTCGCCTAAAACGCGCTTCAGTTTCTATAGGACTTAGGCTAACTGCTGCTAGCGATATCTCCTTTTCGTAAAGTTTCCAGGGGTCAGAGACTCTCACCTTTAGAATTCCACCCAAAAGAGAAGAACGCAATTCTACTATTTCTTTCAAACCCAATCTGCCATGCCAGAGCTTTGGGTTATCATATAGTGAAGCATTTTCTATGCCACTTTCCGGTACTATATTGTATATAAGTGGGACTAGCGGATATCCGCGCTCCCCTACTATCGCGCTTGGAGGGCTAGGAGCTGCTATATCAAGCTTTTCAACCACGCTTGAGTAGGCTTTGAAAACTCCTCTTGAGCGGGCCAGCAAAGGGCATTCTCTTAATCCACACAAGCCTTTCGTCCCTTTGCAAATAACGCATATTGAGCTCCTACCGCTCATGAATACCAACAAACCGCGGTACTATTTTCATAAAAAATATTAATCATACGGTCTTTTAATGTTATTGAGGGTCAAGGGGACGGTAGTCCCCTTCCGTTAAAGAGAAAACGGATAGCTCCCCCATAGAAATGCTTTTTTAGTTAACAAAAAATTATTGAAGGGCTTGAAGGTTGAAGGGAAAGTAACTAGTATACTCCAAAGCTCTACAGATAATGAACAACCAGTTATGGTATAATATCAAAGCTCATGCTCTTAGAGCCTGTGAACAGGAACCTCAGAAAATCCTCACCTCGCGATGAGGATGCACCTCCGCAAGATCGGGTAATTCAACGTTTACAACAGAATGTCTATTCTTTCGAATAAGATAAGGCCATATGATTATTCATTTGTCCGGAAGCTTCAGGAACGGAAAAGATCCATAAGATTGTTCGATAATGGTTTTGTTCGACTTAAAATATCTTATAGCGCAGGATTCCTGCTATTCCCTCGAAGGAATTCTGCAGCCATTCCCCCTCGGGAGAATTGAGCGGGACAATAACTATTTCTGCCCCAGCCTTCTTTCCCAAAGACTCAAGCTCATCCAATAGAGGATGATCTTCCACAACTAGGATTGTTTGAAGCGCCCCCATTTCGGCAGCCTGCTTAATTTCTTCATATCCGAAGGCCGTTAGACCATCAGCCTTAGCCATGTGATATTTAAGCTCCTCGACTTTTTTAAAAGCATCCGAGTATCTATGATCTTGCAGGATGTCAGAAGCTTTTATCACGAGTTCCCTAAGTCCGGCCTCGTCTTGATATCCGACATCGATTAACTTATCGATAACCAGATCTCTAAGGCGTTTGTCTAAATATTCACCGCTCACGAAGTCCTGCTTGCTGTAACCAGGTCCTCCAACTAAAATCCCCTTAAGTTTTCCCTCCAACAATAATGGTTCAAATAGTTGCTTAGCCCTTTCAGCGACCGTCTTGTAAAAATCTTCAACCATCTGCTCTATAATCCTGTCAAATCTCCTCTGGCTTTGTCCGCCTTTCGTATGTTTCCCTGGTATGTAGCTCATGAAGTTATCCAGAACCTCTATGCTAGTTCCCTTTAAAAGACCTATCGTAGCTTCATCCCTTTCTATAATTATCAACCCATAGTAGCTTTTCTCAGAAATCATGTCCTCTAGAAATTCCGTATGGAACCATTTGTCTGTCCTATAGTAATATATTTTAACCGGCTCAGGTGGAGAAAACATCATACATATTTGTTTTCCATTATCCGAGTTCATTCCACAGAAAAGAACGAGCCCATTCTCAGGTATTTTCGTTAAATTTGTAAGCCTATCTATTGCCATACTTAAGGAAGTTTGAACAGCATCTTTCGTCCTTTTCAGCTTTATGTTATCTGTTATACTGAGTTCAGTTCTCAGCATATTCACCACATCGCTCACCGGTCTCCCTGGGGGTATGTACAGAGAAAGGAGGGTAGTTGCAGGAGCCTTCCACTGCTTCAGCTCTTTAACTAGCGCCTTTAGCTGTTCCTTGGAGACTTGGTAGCTCATCAGCCTAATCCCCCTTTACAAATTAAGTGTAAGCTTCTATGGGAAAGAAAGTATTCTATTCCTAATAACTATTTTCATCCCTACTATTGAGACCTCATCCTTGACTTTTTCTCCGTCTAATGGGTAGAGTTCCTCTCCTCCGCACAAAATTACATCTGTCTTCTCCAGGCAGCTAGGAGAATTAAAGATCCCCCAACGACATTGTTTATGTCGTTGCCGACCCCGCATCTAAGGTTACTCATTTTTCTGTGGCCGTTCTCCACTAGCCTCAAGTTACATATTGGGCATCTAGTCGATGTACCACGTGGCTCAACAGCAGCTACAGGTATTCCGTGTTTTCCTGCCTGCCAGTCAATCCAGTACTCTAGTCTTCTATAGCTTAAAATCAATAAAGCGATTGTATGTCTCCTGTGAAGCTTTCTCAAGCTCTCTACTAAATCTGTTAAATACCTTCTAGCTACTGCGTTTTGGTATTGCCAAGCCATTGAAACTATTTTGTACGAGGTCTTCTTTGCCCAGCCATCAAGTAGTTTCCTAGCCGATTAGTTCCTGGTAGTTTGCACAAACAGTAAAGTACTTCCCCTTACCCTTTAGTCCTAGATATGCCGCACGAAGGGCATATCAACTTAACCAAGCTAATCATCAACAAACTAGCAGAACGTATGAGCTTTTCTATTCATCCCTTTTTTGAAATGCGAGGCTTTCTGTTGTAAAGATAATGGATCCTCTATAAGCATAGACCATGGTTTAACGAAAGGCATGGGCCGGAAGGCTTAAAGCTCCGAAGAGAAAAAAACGAAACTTGAAGGTCACTGGAGAACCCAAAGCAATGCCATACAAATGCAATAGCTTACCTCCTTAGGAAGTTTTCTGGAAGGGGGTCATCGGCTATTCGTTTTTTAACGGCCATTGGTCCCCCTCAATAGGACGAAAAAAGCAATTATCGTTAAAAAGTTCACAAAAATAATTCGACTCTCTCCCACTTACCTTTGTAGAATATCTTAGATTCTCCTCCTGTATTGTCGGCCAACAAAGCACCGTCCTTTATTACATATAGAGGTGGTCCTAGTATTCTCAAAGCATCCAGCTCATCTCTTCCCTTCAGTATAAGCATATTGGCGTTTTTACCCTCCTCTATTCCATATTCTCTTTCTATATGCCATATCTTCGCACCATTTACAGTTATCAGGTCCAACGCTTTCTTCAATTCGCTGTAGCCCATTAGTTGGTCGACATGTACTGCCATGAACAGTACTTGTAGCATATCGCCGACCCCCAGCGGATACCATGGATCCATAACGCAGTCGTGGCCCAGTGCAACGTTTACTCCCTTCTCAAGAGCTATCCTTATTGGTGCCATCCCCCTTCTCTTTGGGTAGTTGTCGAATCTCCCCTGAAGGTGTATGTTAATAAGAGGGTTGGGTACGATGCTCACTCCAGCCTTAGCAGCCAATCCGAATATTCTATTCCTATACACCGGATCCCAGCTATGGCTTGCGGTTACATGTCCTGCAGCTACCCTTCCATAATACTTTCGCTTAAAAGTCTCTCTCACTACTACTTCAAAGTTTCTGCTCCACGGGTCATCTGTTTCATCGACATGTCCATCAATATCTTTGTTATACTTTTCAGCGATATCAAAAGCGATCTCAACGCTCTTAGCTCCATCGAATCTTGTGTGCTCGTTATGGGGAATCATTCCAACGTTATCGGCACCCAACTCTATTGACTTTTCAAGTAGCTCTGCATTTTCTGGTTCAGTTAGAATGCCATCCTGCGGAAACGCCGTTACCTGTATATTAATCAAATCTTTGAACAATTCCTTCGCCTTCACTAAACCCTTCACTGTAGTTAAGGTCTTTTCCGTGGTATCAGCATGCGTCCTTATCCAAAGCGTACCGTAGACAGCCATCCATTTGACGGCCTTTTCAACCCTAGACAGCATCTCATCCATAGTCAGTTTTTGCTTTCTCTCCGCCCAGATCGCAATGCCTTCCCAAAGTGTTCCCGATTCATTGAATCTTGGCTCTCCAAGAGTGAGGACGCTATCCAGATGGAAATGGGCATTGAAAAACGGAGGAACTACTAGAAAGCCTTTTGCATCAATTTCCAAATTTCCATGAATTCCATTCTCTGGTGTGATTTTTGCTATCCTCTTGCCCTCAACGGCGATCGTATATACCCTGTCCGAGGGTTTCCCTCTTATTCGGGCATTTTTTATTACCAAGTCATATTCAACCAATTCGTTCACCACCATTTTTGTAATAAATTCAATTAATTATAAAAAAATCATTGTTTTTTACTATATTTTTCCGGCAAAGCATATTCTTTGAAAGCCAAGGCCAGTAACCAATATAAGAACAGCGAGATGAAGAATCCATAGTACCACGCCAGCTCCTCACCTGGAACTGGTATACCGTAGTAGAACTTTATAGTTCCCCTTGCACCCGAAATCAAGTACTCTCCAATAATTCCCGCTAGGAATGAGCCGACTCCAATCCAGTTTATTCCGCCGCTGTACCAATACTTGCCCTGAGGTCCTATATTGTATAGCTCATCCAATATGTACTCCTTCTTCCTAACGAGCCAGAAGTCTACAACCATCACTCCCGCTATTGGCCCAAGCCACATGCTGTAATACCAATTGAAATTCGTGAGATAATCAGCCACATCCAAAGACTGTTTCCAGTTTACCATGCTATATGGACCGATGAGGAGCCATGCGAGAATCGTAGCTATCGTGAGAGATTTAACCCAACCTAAGCGCGTGATCCTTATGATAGCATTTGTTGCTGCTGGGACGTCTCCCGTTAGATTAGTGCTCGCCGTTGCCATGAAAGCGAAGATTAGCCCAAAAAAGGCTATTGCTGCGCTTGGAGAATACTTGGCGATAATGTCTATCGGGCTGTAGTTACCCCCGGCCAGCGTAGTGGCTATGAACCCCAAGGCTGTGCCAACAACCTGTGGAAAAATCAGACCTAATACATGACCGGATATCAGGCTGCTCGTGCTTTTATTCCACCTGCAGATATCGCTCACATTTAGGGCAATCGTTCCCCACCAAGCCGTCTGAATCGCTACTGCGAGGAAGAATTCATTGCTGGCCCATGAGACGCCGCCACCCGTCCAAGTAGGCATTTTGCCTGGCATATTAGGTATTCCAGTCATATAGAAGGTAAACCAACCGAAAAATATCAGAAGCAAAGGTCCAGCTACTGTATCGAAGTACTTAATTCCCGTTATCCTGTAGTAGCCGAATATCCAAACCAATAGGAGATAGAATATGAAGGTATATGGCGCGTAAAATAGTCCATTTGCAGTAATCCATTCTGGGGGCTTTCCCAGTAGGACGAGAATCATTTCAGTCATGGCCCACGCCGCTATATAGCCGTCTACACCATACCAGAAGACGCTGACAATTGCTCTTACAAGCAGAGGAAGCAGTGAACCCCTGTAACCGAAAGATGGCCTGAGCTGAACCGGGAACGGGATGCCATATTTCACTCCTACGTATCCGTTCAGATACATAACTATCGCTACAACGGTGTTTCCTATGAAGGCGGCGACCACCGTCTGCAAAAGATTTAAGCCAAGGATCTCGCTTATCCATCCCAAGAAAAATATTGAAGTCGTTATTGCCATAGAAAGGATCATTAGAACGTATTGCCAACCCGTTGTTGTCCTCTTATCGTTAGGTATAGGTAGAAGGTCAGGATGATCCTTGTAGCTAACACTCATAAACCATTCACCTTACAATACATTTATCTCATAACTTATTTCCTAACGCATATAGTGTATCTTTAATTATAATTTATTAACTACAAATATTTATATTTTTCACAAGCCTCCTATCCTTTTAAAAACGAGCTTCCTTTTTGTTTCCAATAAATGCGGAAGTCTCTTCCTTTAAATCCGAAATTTTCAGGAACTCATGCTATGAAAGCAACATAATATACCAAATAATTAGGAACGAAAAATTTGAGATGAGAAAAACAAATTTTAAGAGGGGTTTTGAAAGAAAATAAGGAAGTCGTTGGGGCCGTCGTCTAGCTTGGTAGGATGCGAGGCTTGGGCCCTCGTGGTCCGGGGTTCAAATCCCCGCGGCCCCACCACGCATTATGCAAAGTAATTAAGAAAATCACTCTTCTTCCTCGGGGATATCTAAGTTTAATTCGCTAACGAGCTCTTTGTATCTATTCCTGACAGTGACTTCCGTGACACCAGCAATATTAGCGATTTCTTTCTGCGTCCTCCTTTCATTTTCCAATAGCGTTGCAATGTATATGGCAGCAGCAGCTAAGCCGGTTGGGTCCTTGCCTGCCGTAAGAGCTTTTTGCTTCGCCGCTCTCACTATTTTCGCCGCTATATTCATCGTCCTACCACTTAAATCCAACAGGCTACCCATTCTAGGTATGTAGTCTATGGGATCCACTATCGGCACTTTTATCTGCAGCTCCTTGACCAATAGCCTATAGCATCTCGCTATTTCCTTTCTGTTTGCTCTCGTATGCTGAGCGATCTCGTCGAGGGTTCTAGGAAGCTTCTTCAGTCTGCATGCCACGTAGACAGCCGCTGCAACAACACTCTCTATGCTTCTTCCCCTTACTAGACTTTTCTCTACAGCTTTACGGTAAATAATCGCTGCTTCCTCTCTGACAGCCCTGTTCAAGTGAAGGAGATTTGATATCCTGTTGAGTTCATTCATAGCTTGGGCCAAGTTTCTGTCAATGCTCGACTGTATTCTGCTCCTTATCTGCCACTTCCTATACCGTAGGAACTCGAGCCTCTTTTTGGGTTCTAGCTTTTTGCCGCTTGCATCTCTATCTCTCCAGTCGATTAGCGTCGTTAGCCCTCTGTCATGTACTGTAGGAGAAAGAGGACCCCCGATTCTTGCCCTCTTTTCCTTCTCTTCAGGCGTAAAGGCTCTCCATTCAGGTCCCTGATTCACCAGCTTTTCCTCTAGAACCTCACCTGTGGTGGTACATATGTACTCTCCTCTTTCTTGGTCGAATACTATAGCCTCCGGTGGACAAGGGAATTCTTCTTTCTTTTTCTCCTGAGCTTTATTGGCTTCAATGCCTTTAGAAGTTTTTTCAGACATACTCTTATTTCACCGATAGAAGCCCGGTAACCTTTTAAATTAAAAACAAAAAACCATTTATAAATTTTACTTTTTCTATTTTATAAGCTTTTCGTAAATTCATTCTAACTGAGGACTACAATATTATCTGGCGGAAATCCAAGCTCAACCAGCAAATCTTTCAGCACGCCTCTATGGTCGCCCTGCAGCTCTATTCTGCCGTTTTTCACGGTACCTCCCGTGGCCAATTTTGACTTCAACTGAGAAGCCAGACGTTTTACATCCACATCCTTCTCGTCAATTCCCTCAATAATGGTGACCTCTTTACCGAACTTCCTTTTTTCAAGCCTTATCTTTATAAGTTGCTGCTCTCTGACCAGTTGTTCGCACAGTTCTGGTGGCAAACCTCCACACAAGGACTCGATATCTTTTTCCCCCATCTGATTAGCAACCCTTCACAATCTTCTGTTTTAAAAAATCAATATGCATACCAAATAAATAAAGCTTACTTCCCGTAATTTTTGGCTTTAAACTACAATTGTAAGCTCGACGCCTTGAATTGAGAAGTTGAAATTAAAGGCTTATATGGCGTTTCTTCAAGTTATTTTTGATGGTAAGGCTGTGTATATGGTTCCCCCTAAATGCGTAATGCGGGTTTGACAATCACATGGATGTAGCAAAGATTAAAAAGCTTGGTCTCTTCGAGAGTCCCCGCAAATGGCAAAATGAAAACCTGAAAAGATAGGGGATAGACAACAAAAAAGAGGGAGTGCGATCTGCGCTGTTATACGAATTCGTTGATCCAAAGAAAAAGGCTTTAAAAGTCAAAATAGAGAATACCGATGATCTCTGGCTTTTATATACCTTACTTAAGGAGGGAGACCAAGTAACCGCGAGAACCCAAAGAGAAGTGAAGCAGGGTGAAGGTGAAAAAAGCCGAAGAGTGCCAATGATACTAACGATAAACGTGAAACATATGGAATTCCAGCCATTTACGAATAGGTTGAGAATAAGAGGGAAAGTCCTAGAAGGGCCTGACACTTTCGGGATCCTCGGTTCGCACCATACTATTTCTGTGGATTTGGGCGACGAACTCCTTATATATAGAGAGAACGGATGGGGGCAAAAAGATATAAGAAGGTTGGAGAGCTCGTCAAGAAAAACCGGCTCTGTCATCATAGTTGCTTTAGACTATGATGAAGTTGGGATCGCGATTTACCGCAGACAGGGTGTAAAAAAGATAACTGAGATCGAACTCAGGTTGCCAGGAAAGGGAGATTTAAACAGAGAAGTGGAACTTAAGGAGGCATTGATGAACATCGCTAAAGAGATTTCAGAGATCGCATTTCGCGAGAAAGATGTTGTAGGTATTGTTGTGGCTGGCCCTGGTTTCTTAAAAGAAGAACTAGCTTCAGAACTTAAGAGTTACTTAAAAGGAGTTAACGTTTTTATCGAAAATAGTAGTATGGGCGGATATGCTGGGGTAAGAGAAGCAATTTTGAGAGGAAAACCCTCCGAGCTACTTAGGCTACAAGAAATGCAGGAAATCGAAAAGCTGATAGAACAATCCTTAAAGCTACTAGGTGAAAGACCAGGATATGTTGCCATGGGAGTTGAAGAATGTAGCAATGTTGCGGAGTTGGGAGCGGTAGAGGTAGCGCTAGTATTGGACGAGTTACTTTCCCAACAGGATAAATTTAGCAGAGAAAAGGTGGAAGCCATAATGGAAAAAATTAATTCGCATGGAGGCAGAATTCATGTAGTACCAGCAAACACGCCAGCGGGAGAGAGGCTTTACTCCTTAGGGGGGATCATCTGTCTTTTGCGATTCGATGTTAATCATTCAACCTGATATTTTCTCGCTTGAAGACTTTGAATTTTTACGATTGCCTGAACCCTCTATCGCATAAAAAACTGTTGTGATCTCCTCATTTTTTTAACTTTATTGGAAATTAAGAGACGAAAATATCTTCTTTCGTTAGGGATGGGATTGATAGCCTTATAGAAATGCTTTCTTTATTATAAAAAGATATTGAGAAAATATTTGGTTCAGAGTCAGGACTGCCCTCAGAGCCTGTGGAAAGGAAACCCAGAAAATCCTCATCGCAACCGCAAGATCGGGTAATTCACGTTCAAAATATTCACAACAGACAAAAAAATGAGGCAATAAACTATTTATTGTAACTAAAAACCTCGCTCCTCAAAGCTGGGAAATGATAGCATGGTTTATAAATTCTTTCTCTTTTAATTTTTTCTATAATGAACTGAATAGCTCGGTTCCTCTAACCCCATTGCGAGGTGCGGGGAACCTCTAGTCCTTTAGGGCTAGGAATAGGTCAGAATTAATTTTATGCGGAAAGGTGGATTTCCGCTATAAAAGGGGAGGAACTCACTTGAAAGACATTGATGAGATAGACGAGAAAATCATAAGTATTCTCAAGGCAAATGCTCGCACTCCCCTAAGCAGGATATCTAAAGAGGTTGGAATAAGCAAGACTGCGGTAAAGAAAAGGATAGACCGTCTAGCTAGAGAAGGCATAATATCTAGGTTCACTATTGAGCTCAGCTCCAAGGTTGAAGTAAGAGCACTGGTACTCATCAGGTCTACAGCGAAGGGAAAAACCTCTGAAACCTCTGAGATAATTGCAAGATTTCCATTCGTTGAAAAGGTATATGAAGTGGCTGGAGACTACGATATAGTCGCAATGATCTCTTCCCCTACTGTGGAAAAACTAAACGAGACGATAGATAAAATAAGAGAAGTGCCTTCAGTAACTTCCACAATAACAGTTATGGTTCTTAAGACTTATTAACATAAATTTTTTTGGTTTTTATGCTTTCATGACTTGAAAATCCAAAATCTTTATCCATAGAGATCCCATTTATAATGGATAGAATTGAGCATAAGTTCTAAGTGAATATAAAACATGGAGAAGCTCTCTCTCAAAAATTAAAATGCTATCCATAAATATATTACGAAGACTGCTGGAAAACTCAAAGCTATTTTGCAAAGAAGACTAATTTACAGATGTAATCCCAAACAGGTGAGGGGAACCTTTGCCCTTTAGGACGGGGAGGAGGTCAGTATCATATAGAAATATTAATATGATAGCTTCAGCTCTATATTAATTAAAAATAAGAGAGATGAACGAAACTTGTATGCTAAAATACTACTAGCTTATGATGGTAGCCCGTCTTCTAAGCTTGCCTTAGAGAGGGCATGTGAGATAGCTAAGGCATTTGAAAGTGAGCTTGTTGTAGTAACCGTTATAGAACCAATCGAAATATTCTATGGTGAGCCCATACCACCAGAAGTAGTAACGAAGCAAAAAGAAATCGCCATGAAAACTTTGGAAAAAGCCAAATCATATATCGAGGCTCTCAACGTGAAAAATGTTAAATACGTTATGAAAACGGGGCTTCCTGCTAACGAAATAATAAAAGTGGCTGAGGAAGAGAAGGTGGACTTAATAGTTATGGGCAGAAAGAGCAAGAAAGGGTTCCTTGAAAAGGTCTTAGTAGGCAGCGTGAGCCAGTCGGTGTTAAATCTCGTACAAAATAGGGACGTATTAATAACACCCTACGTAGAAAAGGAGGATTAGATTCTGCCTTGCGTTATGAGAAAGAAGACGGGCTAGGCTCATGTCATTTTTATAATAGCAGGTGAAGGCCGTGTCACATGAAGAGCTGGTATTGAATTATCCGGAAATCGCGCCCTTGAGAGATCTGAAGATTTACTACCCGCCTATATCATTTTTGTTGTACTCCGTAGAACCCACAGCCAACCCCGAGACTCTCTTCCTTTTCCTCATTTTGGCTAGATATGAGGTTGAGCCGAATAAGGATATATTTGTAGGTTCTTACTTACTTGACTTTCAATGGTTAGCAACAACTTCGCTCGTACCTACTCCACTTACTTCAAAATTGCGCTATATAATTTCCGAATCACCGAGCGTGCATTTCCGTACTTACGATTCCACCGAAGAGCTTCTGAGGGCAGCAGATTTGCATTACAGAGACTCTAACCACCTGTACTTTTTTGTCCCATATTTGAAGGAGAGCGAAAGAGACTTTCTAGAAAAACTGGCCTCGTTGATTAGAAAAGTCAAAACATCAGGGAGAAAGAGCGCCACTTTTACCTTTATGTTAGATAGAGCTCTCATGAATATGCCGGAGGCAAGGCTCTTGCAGTATTGGAGCGATGCGTTTTTCACGCTTAGGGTTAACGAGAAAACAGGCAGAAGAGAGCTTTCAATTGACAAATTGAACTTCAAGTCAATAAACAACGTCCCCTTTGAGATTATAATAGAAGCTGATAGCGTTAGATTTCAAATGTTGCGTAGCCTCTAGCAGGCATCAATTTTTGTGCACCCTTCATTAATTGTTACCCGTTTTATTTCTACATTAAATTGGCCTGCTTGGTCAATCCAAGCATCCATATTTTGCGCAAAATTTGATATATATGAAATGGGAACAGAAATCACTCCGTTGATGAACCCTCCAGGCCTGCTTGAAAGGGTTATCAAAACCGGAACCACTAATATGTCTCGCTTGGTTTCCCATTTTACCAGCCATTTCATGAATTTTTTACTTTCAATTAGCTTTGCTACTCTTTCCACATGTTTTAAAGCCGCATTTTTGTAGCTCGAAGCTATAGATTTAGAGAGATCCCAGTGCTTACAATCAATTGCTAGTACAATTCCTTCTTTTAAGGCAATGATGTCGGTTTCGGTCCTCTTTGGTTCGTTAGTCCTAAAATTTTTTGCTATGATGAATCCAGCCTCTTCAAATATCCTAGCCACTTCATCTTCGAATTCTTTCCAGTCAAGATACTTCGATATTGTTTTTGGGTTAATTCCAATTTTAAGAGCAGAAATAACCAGCTTAACTCTATTATCAACCTTCACAGAGTCCTCCATAACTTCAATCCCATCAAGCTTTTTTAATGCAGATAATAGCTGAAATCTGTTCACTGTTAGCATCATTTCTAAGAAATTAAAAGAGCTAGATTTTTCCTTCAATAAATATTCAACTAGGCCCTCAAGAGAAATTGGCAATTTTATCACCTGCTTTTTTATCTATAGAAGGGCCAACGACCCTCTTTCCTTTACGCCTGTTTCCAAATTAATTTATGTATGGACAAAACAATCTTTACTATAATAAGATCTATTTACATATCGGGTACTGCGACTCTAATAGCACTTCCTATAGGCATATTTCTCGCTTACAGATTAGCCTTACGAGGGATATCGCAGTGGGTTTCGACCTTTCTCGAATCGTTTGCTGGATTTCCAACGGTGGTTCTGGGATTAATTCTATATTTCATCCTTAATTCTTCGGGTCCTCTCGGTTACTTTCATATTCTCTATACCCCTATTGCTATCATAATAGGCGATGCTATATTAGTAATTCCAATAGTTGCTTCGATTGGATATAGGCTCCTGAGAGAAAAAGTATTGAGAATATCCGAGCTCACAACTACGTTAGGTGGTACAAAGAATCAGAATATGCTTATTTTAATCCAGGAGGCATTCAACGGCTTGCTTGCTACTACTTTTATGGCCTTTTCAAGGGCAATAAGCGAGCTTGGAGTGGCTTTGATGGTGGGCGGGAACATCTCTGGGTATACAAGAGTTATGATGACCGCGATTGCATTACAAACATCAAAAGGAATGTTCAGCGATAGTCTCCAGCTTGGATTAGCACTTGTTGCTATAATAGTTGTGATAGGAATAGCATTAAAGGTTTTGGGAGGTAGCTTAGAAGTTGATTGAAATATCCTTGAAAAAGGTCAGCTTTAAATATCGCGAAAACGCCCCCTTGTAATGAAGGATATAAATATATCTTTCCGATCAAACGAAACGACTATTATTTACGGTCCAAATGGTTCTGGAAAGACTACGCTTATGAAAATAGCAGCTTTGCTATATCCTCCGAGCGAAGGCGAAGTACTTTTTAACGGTGAGAACTTTTGGAAATTTTCCGATAAAAAGAAGATCCAAATGAGTCGATCTCTTCGCACTTTAAGACGAGCCGCAACATATATAGATGAAGGAAGATTAAGTCCACAGTAGTTTTGGTCAATTTAAAAATGAAAGTCTCGTTCTTTATCGTGGAAAGGAAATCAGTAATCATTTCGGCTTGAAAAATAGAAGCTTCAATAAGCAAGCAAATGTACTTTGCTTCTAAAAATCAAAATGACGCTGATCATATTTTTATAAATTTTTATTATAAACTTGCGAAAAAAATTTTAATTGCTAATCATATTAAGTTAATTGGTGAAGTTAATGCAGATAAAAAATTCAGTTATAGTAAACGCGCCGAGGGAAAAAGTAGCAGAATTTTTCAATAACCCTGTAAAGGTCGTAGAGTGTGTTCCTGGAATTCAAAGTCACGAGATAAAGGGAACAAACTTTAAGGCAAAGGTAAAATTTAAGGTAGGAGCGATTTCTGGTACATTTAATACTGAAGGATACATAAAAGAAATTAAGCCACAAGAGAGCTATGAGGTCTTCATTAAGGGTGGAAGTATAGGGAACTCTTTCGAAGCCAAAGCTTCAGTGACCCTCACTGATGCTGAAGCGGGCAAGACCAAGCTAGATTATGTAGCAGATGCCAAACTAGGGGGAATGATCGCTGCGCTAGGAAAAGTTGTGGAGAACGTTGCAGCAGATATCGTTAAGCAGCTATTTGAATGTGCTGAGAAAAAGCTAAGTGCTTAAGTAAACGAAAGCACGGGGATCTCAGAGAATCCCTCCAACCTGATGGTTTTTTCTCCCTTTTTCGCTTTAATTAGCCTAACGCCATAAGGTCTCTGCTTTGTTCTCGCGATCGCATAAGCGGACTTTAATAGCGAGAATAAATCTTTTCTACTGATATCGAGAGCTATCATATCAATACCGGCAACGCAAACAGTTGAGTATAAAAGGAAATCCCTCAATTCGATTTTCCCTTCCTTCGCTAATCTGATCAACTCACTATCCTCTGCCAATGGCAACATAACTTCATTGAACCCTATGCCTGACTTCTCTTTGGCGAATTTCGAAATCGTATAGTTTACTTTTCTAACTTCATCTAAGCACCCGAGCCTTTCCAATTGACATTTGCCCTTATCCTGCAGTAACCCGGCGACGCTTTCCTCCATCCATGGGCTAATAGAATAATCTATACCTGTAACTTTTACTCCCCTTATTCCGTTTTTTATGAATGGCTTTAGATTAGCATAGGCTTTTTCAAGCACATAGCTTAAAGCCTCCGTGAGAGAGCCCCGCGATTCCAACACATCGTTGGGGTATAGTAGAGCGATAGCTAACCTATCTGGACCAGCCTCCCTGTGAGCTGCCAAAGGAAAATAAGCGGTCTCGAACTTCTTCCCGCTCATCTCTATAGCGAATCTGGTAGCATAAGAATAATTATCCATTGAAATCTTTTCAATTAGAAATGCAGCTTTCATTAGATTTTCCTCTCTTCCGGCAATAATAGAGGCGTACATTCCATTTCTGACAATTTCTGATAAAATGTCAAGCTGTAATTTAGACAAGGCTTCTTGGTATATCATTGCTTTGACTTCCTGGTTTTTAGAGAAAACGGGAGCCACTTCTTTTATCGTGTCCGGTGATAGATTAGTAGATATCCTTTTACTCCATACTTCAATGCCTGTTTCGGTCTCGACCTTCTTTGCCGTATCTAGGAGGAAGCCGATTTTCTCTTCTGCCCAATAGTCATAATTTTTTGTAGCGTCCTTTTCTGGTAAAGTATATAGCGTTAAGGCCCTGATTTTCAAGCCGGATCACTACTGTTATTAGTATGAAAAGTAATATGATTAAAATATCTTTAGCCAATTAACTTCTCTTATCTTCAAAAATAATGCTCGAATTCGTGGGGATTGTATTTGATAATCGGAGCAAAAGCGATCGTTAGAGCTTTTACGACCGCTTTTCTGTTAACTCGATTGCAGTAATTGTTCATCCAGCGTCATCTTTCAGGGAATTGAGGCGCTTTTTAGATTACAACTGAAGGCCTCATCTTTCAAGGCGAGTACGAATAGAAAGCTTAAATCTTTCTTCATTTTAATTGCTTTATGATGATTAGTGAGATTAAAACTGTGATTGCTCCTAATAGCTTGGATGCTGGGTC
>JAEMPT010000089.1 GCA_022759165.1 Thermoprotei archaeon | reverse complement strand
GATAGGTACCGATTGCTGTCTAAAATCGCTCTGGATTAGCTACCTCGACTGCCCCGCAGATTAGCAATGTAATCCCGAACAGATGAGAGGAACCAATGAACCGCCCTTTAGGGCGGGAAGGTCAGATAATCTTTAAACAGGTTATCCCTATTTGATTGGAGGGTAATTAGGATGAAAGAGAAGCCTATGTGGATAAAAAAAGCTGCCCCATTTTTATTAAAAAAATCGTTAGGAATGAAAATAAGCATAAGTGATGAAGAGATCCTTCCACCTTCAGTAATTCAATTTGAGAAAAAAATATTGGATAGATTGACCTTATTGTTTTATGAAGATATTGCAATCAATGGAGAGAGAAGATATACATGTCTTCTTTGCAAAAAATCGGGTTTCACGCGAAAAGGGATGTTCAGGCATTTATTTCTCGTTCATAGAGAAGAAGTGGAAAGCGAATTGGTTGATGTAGTACAAGAAGCGTTCGAATCTTCAAGGAAGTAGAACTTACGAACTATACACATAAATTATAACTTCGAAAGCCTCCCCTTTCAGGGCGAGGGTCGGTTTAACTCCAGGTCTTTGAGAAGATCTTCTATTTATATATCGATTTTAATATCGATGCTTAAACTTCTACCTTTTAGCAGGAATCAACATCGTTTTCCTAAAAATCTACTCAAATGGGCGATAAATGAATTATGTCACCGGCGTATATCTTTATTCTATTGCCATTATCGTCTTTGACTATGAGAGCCCCGTCAGAGTCAATGTCAACAGCAGTTCCCTCTTTTATATCATCCATGTATTGTGCTCTTACCCTCCTACCGACAGTTATTGAACGCGATTTCCATTCTTTTATAATATCTTTTTCTTTTTTCAAGCTCAGCTTCATGTATTCTTCTCCAAAAATATATAACGATCTCCCTAAAATTGGCAAAATTGGAACGGAGCCTCCTGCAGCCTCTTTTAAGGAAGTGGCAATTTCCTTTAGTTCATCTGGAATAGAATTGTTCATGTTTATACCAACGCCTATTATCGCGTAAATTACACCATCCTGATCAACCTTTGCTTCGCTCAATATACCCCCAACTTTTTTCTCTTTTATTAGCAAGTCATTGGGCCACTTTAGGCCGATTTTAACTCCGATAACTTCATCGATCGCTCTTGACGTCGACAAAGCCATAGCTAAAGATATTAAGTTTATTTTCTCCAGAAACTTTGGTCTAAGTACCAGAGAGAACCACAACCCCCCAGGAGGAGCGAACCACCTTCTTCCAAGCCTACCTCTTGCGCTTTTTATTTCACCGCAGATTACCATGCTCCCTTCTTCAGCACCGCTCTTGGCCATTTCTTCCGCAATATCCTGCGAGCTTTCGCATCTTTCTAGGAAAGTTGCTCGATAATTTATTGCTCCTCTCAGCTTTGCTAAATAATATGGCGCCTGCCATAGCTCAATGTTGGTAGGAATGCTATACCCAGTATCATCACTATTCACGAACAATCCTATTTCATTTAGCTCTTTTATTCTCCTACTTAACGTTGCCCTCGAAATTCCCAAAGCTTTTGAGATTTCTTCTCCGCTCGCTTTCTCAGTATTCAACAAATACTTGAAGATTTCTAAGCTAAGAAAGTAAACCTCATCTCTTTTCATCAGCTTTTCCTCCTCCTTAGAGCATAAGGGGTTAGGGAAATAAAAGCCTCCGTGGAGTAAACGGCATCGTTCAAAACGTTGAAAGCAACTCCTTTTGCAAGAAGCCTCGTCTTGCTAATTAAACCCTTCAAACCTTTGAAAGTCCCCCTTGAGTTTGTATCTAAAATGAATGAAAGCTCAGAGAGGATCCATGTCCCCTCGTAAATAAGTTTCATCACTATCGCTGCAATTCCACCTAAGCTAGTCGAAAATCTAGAAAGAAGCGAAATCATCTTTGGCATGTCAATGGTTCTAGCATAGAAAATTGAAAAGGAAGTTAGCCCTACAATCCTTAAGAAGTTGTTTAAAATATATTGGACAGAGATTGAACCTAAGAAGATCTGCGTTGATAGTCCTAAGACTAAAAAAATGCAAGATGGCATAATTGAAAAGAGCAACAAAGATGTGGCCGGAGACCCCATCCCTAGCGCTAACAATATAGCTAATAAAGATTCAATCAAAACATAATCAATAGGAAGAATGAATATTGTTAACGAGAATAATAAACTGAATACTAGCATGACTAAAGGGCTTATGTTGCCTATTCTCGATGGCATGAAAGCCTCTGTGAGCTTCTCAAGCAATGACATCTAATGAAACCCCCATGCATCCTCAACGTTTATCTTATAATCGGCGATTGACGCAATATCGTTATCATGCGTGGAAATTAAAATAGATGCCCCTTTATTCCTTAAAGCCTTAATTAACTCAATTATATTCTTTTTCTTACATTCATCCAGTCCAAGCGTGGGCTCATCTATTATCAGTATATCTGGGTCAAAAACCAGAGAAGAAGCGAACTGTAAGCATCTTGATTCTCCTATGCTCAGTGAAAATGGATTGGCGAGCTTTTTTTCATTAAGTCCTAATTTATCGATCACTTGATTGATGTTCGGCTCAATACCTCGCTTTCTGCTCCACATTTTTATCTCGTTCCAAACGACGTCTTCAAAGAATGGATAAAGAGGCTGTTCAGGAATAAAGAAAACTGAACCTCTAATGCGAACTTTCGAGTTGAACTGACCCATGCCAACGCGGACTATTTCCCTGAGAAGGCTACTTTTGCCACTACCGTTTTTCCCAACGAGCGCAACCATTTCTCCGCTTTCAATTTTAAAAGAAACGTCCTTAAGTAAAACTTTTTTTCCTTTAGATATTGTCAAGCCATTTACTTCGATTTTTCCGTCATTTCTCCCATTCAAAGGTAAAGGGTTATCTAAGCAATTGCGCTCTTCTAAGTTATTATTTTTTAGGTTGATCTCCCTCTTAACGAAAGGTTCTACGAGTTTATTTCTGTGGTCAGCTATTATGGCCACTTTTTCTTTACTTTTAATTTCCTCTGTAAAATTTCTTAACAAAAATTCCAGCGAATGTGAATCAATAAAAGCAGAAGGCTCATCAAGCAGGATAACCTTGGCCTGTGACTCCATTGAAATTTTAACTATTAGCTTGTACTTCTCACCAGCGGACAAATCTTTTATTGGAACGTTGAGTTTTTCCAAAAATTCCTCTGCTTTACATTTTTTAATACCACGATATTTGAGCTCTTCAGAAACGGTCCTACCAATGAAAAAATTTCTCGGGTCTTGCGGAGCATAAGAAAAACTTCCTTGGAAAAGTGCCTCTTTTGGATAAAGCCCGAAGATTGATATTTTCCCGAGAACGCTGAATCCTGTATATACAGTTTCCAAAATCCCGGAGATGGTTTTCATCAGTGTGGATTTACCGCTACCGGTAGGGCCTTTTAATATCGCAATATCTCCAGCATCGAGCGAAAAACTAACTTTCTCTAAAATGGATTTATTTCTAAATTTAACGTAAAGATCTTCTACAATTACATCTTTCAATTGACTCAACACCTCTTTCTCCATTTAAATGGAGAGGCCTTTTTGTTGTAAGAAACTGCTAATGCCTTTGGCTAGCAGAATTCCAATGAGCTGGTCCATGAATATATCCTGTGGAAGAAAGATCAATACTGAGGCAATAAATACAGTCCAGAACCTACTAGGATTGGCAAATCCTATGCTTTCTGCCACGCTATTGCTCCAAGAAAACAGCGATGAATTTGGTACAGAATATCTGTAAAATATGATAAATCCCAATGCATAGGTAGGCAGAAAAGAAAGCGTGATAATAGTTAATAAAATAGCAATATCTTTTACCGAAGAAGTTATTAGGTCTTTGCCTGTTTTTCGGAAATAAATTCTCGTAAGGAACGATATCAATGGCGCAGAGATCGCAAAACCCCACAGATATCCAGAAGTATATCCGGCTAGGATGGAAACTCCTCCGCCTCCTCCTGAAGCAACAGGAAGACCAAGCGCAATTAACAATAAATAAATGAATATTGAAAGAAAAGCATATTGTGGTGGAAGTAATAGCCCCGCTAGAGTTACCCCCATATTTTGCATTGTATAGGGTACCGGACCAACGTTGAATTTTATCTGTGCGGAGATCGCAATAACAGATATCACGAATGCGGAAATAGCTAATTTTCCCGGTGAAGTTCTCATTTTTACCACCGAAATGGTTTAAAAAAATATAGCTAATTTTTGTAATGAAAAATAAAACGATTAGATATAATAAATGTAATGGTTTCAATCATTAAATCAATGACGTTAACAAAGATTTTTGAAGATGGAGCTTATTTTCTGCCTGCTGCCATACGACACTCCTTTCTGATTCAAATACATCCTCTGATACTTCTTCTCCTTTATGAGCAGGCAAACAATGCATGAAAATGGCCTTTCTGCTGGCCATTGAGAAAAGCTTTCTATCTACTTGATAGGGTGACAATATTTGCTTTCTATATTCAGCCTCAGCTTCTTTTCCCATGCTAACCCAAGTATCAGTGTAGATAACGTCAGCCCCTCTTACTGCTTCAGCTGGGTCCTCAGTTATTAGAAAATCTAATTTCATTTCGTTTGCGATAGCGTTGGCTTCTTTGGTATACTTTTCATCGGGGGAAAGTTCCTTTGGCGCAGCGACGTGAAAGTTTGCCCCAAGTTTAAGTGAAGCGATCATGAGACTATTCAGGACATTGTCTTTTCCGTCACCTACGAAAGCAATTGTTAACCCATCTACCCTGCCAAAAATTTCCTCAACGGTCATGAGGTCAGAGAGGGCTTGAACAGGATGCTCCAGATCGCTAAGACCATTGATCACGGGGATTTCTGCGTATTTAGATAATTCTTCAACAACTTTATGCTCGTAGACTCGCGCGACTATCCCATCGCCATACCTTGAGAGCACTCTCGCGGTATCAGAGATAGCTTCACCTCTTCCGAGTTGGAGTTCGTTCCAGCTAGCGTAAAGCGCGAATCCCCCAAGCTCTCTCATCGCAATTTCAAAGCTAAGTCTAGTTCTAGTGCTTGGCTTTTGAAATATTAAGAAGAGGACTTTATCTCTCAGCACATCTGAAGACCTATTTCCCTGATAATATAGCCTTTTTAGTGCTAAACCTCCCTCAATAATGTATGTTATTTCCTCTCTGCTAAAATCTAATAATGAAAGAAAGTCTTTTCCCTTCAATTTTTTCGGATCTAGCATTTCGCTCACGCCGGAGAGAATGCCCTCCTCCTTATATTTCCTCTCACATCATAAATAATCGTATTGGTGAATGAGATGAGCTTAGTAAGCAGGAAAAAAGGTAACAACCTCGAGATTGTATATGAATCTAAAGATGTCGTAGTGATGTTAGGGCCTCATGAGGACATGCTTACAGAGCTCATACTCGACGTAATAAAGCGAAAAGGTAGCGCGACTATAAAGGAGATACACTCGGAGTTAAAAACAATTGCTAGCGAGGAAAAAATTAGGAGAGTTATGAACACGCTAAGAAAAACAAAAATTGTTAACTCCACCAGAGGGAAATATTTTCTCTTACAGCCAAATTTTAATGAGAAGCAATATTTTTAATCAAATCTTTCGCTTCAGATAGTGAGTTAACTACGTAATCTGCGCCCGAGCCAGTAAAATAATCGGGAGATTTACACCCGTTCGTTATCCCTATAGCAATACATCCATTCTTTTTAGCTGCCAAAATATCATCTACATAGTCCCCCAGCATAATGCATTTATAGTCAAGTTTTTCAGTTAATACTCTTCTGACTTCTTCAGTTTTATCGAATGGATGCTCACCTTCGGAATCCTTAAGCGTTCTTACTCTTCCTCTAAGTGAATTTAAGTTTAATAGCTCGAGCTCTTTTTCTACGTCCTCTGCTCCAACTCCCCTTCCAGTTATTATATATATATCAGCCCCGAGCTCTTTCAGCTCTTTTATAAACTCATCTAGCCCAGGCATAGGAGATATTTCATCTGGTTGAGAGGCTTTATAAAGAACTTTAAATTCTTTCCAAAAATCTTCTGGATATTTTTTATATTCGTCTATAGAATTTTCACAGAACATTTCTTTGAATTTTTCGATACTAATTTCCTCAGAAAAGAACTTCTTCAGTAAAAAATTATAGACTCTATAAAATACCTTAAGGGAATCCACTATTGTCATGTCATAATCGAGGATTACCACTAATTTCATGACTCTCAGTCCTAGCGAGATATATCTAGAAAGTCAGTAGGTAACGGTCTTCCCTTTGACGCATACTCTGTATATTTTTGGCTAAGAAAATCGATGAAAACTGGGCATGTATCATACTTTCCGTCCCTATCGCATTCTTCGCCAAGTTTTATGAAGCATTGTTGTGTTTTTTTATCGAAATAAGGACAAAGTTTATGATATGTTCTAGCTGAACGCAGCATTCTTTGAATCCATCTATCTTTTTCAGTTGCTTGCGGTGGTTGTTGCGGTTGATTTACGCCCATTCACATCACCCGGTGATTGCTTCATTGCTCCTTCGAATATTGTATCTGTCTTCAAACCAATTTATAAACTGACCTCTTTTCTGTCCGAAGATAGAGGAATTTTCCGCATTTATCCGTGTTACTTCTACCATCTACATGGGGATTCATGACTATCAGAACCCAATTTAAGATATGGCATTAGTCTCAATATTTATAATATTGCTATTTTGTCTCTCTTCCTTGAATTAAAGCTTGTATGCTTCAATCTCCTGTAGCTATATCCAAATGTTAGCCAAAACTGAAAGATTCTAGCCATAGGCATCCTTCCTTTATCCGAATTAATTAACACCAAGATACAGCGATCGCTACCGTCTTTCCAATAACAGGTTACAGTCATTTTACGTATAAATTAGTCCTTGTCTCTTGAGAGCATGGAGAGAGCTTTACAATTGAAGGCCTTGCTTTTCAAGGCGGGATGAATAGAAAGCTTTCGAGCTTTCTCCGTTTTAATCGCTTTTGATGATGAGTATGATTCGAACTACTGTTGTTCCTAAGCAATGAATGCAGGATTGGCAAATGCGTAAACACATAAACAAGCGTTGTGAGGATCTCTGCCAACTTCAGCCCCTCCAGATGACAGCTAAAAACTTGGTTTATCTGAGCTCTATTTCTCAGCCGTATATGCTATAACCTCTCTATCTAGAAGCAAGAAGCTCTCTTCATACTGAGCGACCTGTGAACCAGATACTTCGATAAGAACCGGATATTCCTGAGCAACGCCTTTATTTACTAGCTCACTAAGCGAGTCCCTAAATTTAACGAGAGCTATTTTTGAGACATACCATCTTTCAGAAAAAGGTAACTCCCTCCTTTCATTAAATATTATTTCATATAAGTTCTTAGCATCTTCTGTTAATCCCTTAAGCTTCTTTGAAGGTATGTTGTGTAAAGAATAAATCCCAATGAAATCTCCATCCACAACGTAACCAGTGCCTCTTGTTGCGAATGGTTCAATAGCTACAGCTGAGTTTTTTTGTAATGATCCCCGTATTCCAAACGTATTGACGTTTGGTATGCTTAAACCGGTATGCAACTTGTATCTATCTAGACCATGTCCAGTGAGGTTCCTTATTGGTACTGCACCATAGCTTCTTATAGTCTTTTCAATTATTTCACTTAATTGAGAAATTTTAATGCCTGGATAGATCGTATTTTTAACTCTCTCTATAGCTTCTTCAGACGCTTTTACTAAGTCCTCATTCTCTCCACTGAGGTCTATGCTTATAGCGGTATCAGCAATATATCCCCCTACGTGAACGCCGATATCTACTTTCAGTATACCTTTCCCTTCGAGCTTATCTGTACTGTATGCGATAGGAGAATAATGGGCAGCAATATTGCCAAAGCTGAGATTGACTGGAAAGGCCAAATCTCCGCCCTGCTCTTTTATACTTCTTTCTATTTCCTCGGCTATATCAAGTAACCGTGCCCCCTCCTTTATAATCGCCCTAGCTTTTTTCTTAACATCAGCAGATATTTTTCCCGCTTTTAGGTAAGATTTTATAGCCTCTTCGTCAAATTGGTTCAATGCGTTTCACCGATTGATGTCAAAAATAAGTTAAGGATCTCTGCACTATAATAAAACTTAACAGTGAGGATGTACGAATGTCAGAGAAGGACGCTCGTGCATGGTTTCTCATAGTGGCAAGTTTGGCTATAACTGCGGCAATCTATGCGTTTTATTTGCGCATATTAGATATTGACTTAATAGATATCCTTAGAAATAATCTGGACGGCTTCATATTTACTATGCTTTTCATTGCTTCAGCTGAATTGGTAAAGGTTGTAAGGCTTTACATAATTTTCAGAAAAAAAGGCTACAGAGTCAAGCTGAAAACTATAATTATATCGAGATTCGTAGGAAACTTTCTAGGCATAATCACCCCCTCAAGCGTGGCATCTGAACCTGGAAGGGTGATGAGCGTTGCGATGCTCGAAGGGACTCCTATGGAGGTGGTTATGGCTGGTGGTGTCTTAGAAACTTTCTATGATTCTTTTATTCTAGCGTTTATTGCGTTAGTTTATTCGATTACATCTTTGCCACCGTCTCTCCCAATATTTTTGTCCTCATTTTTTATACTAGGTATTTGGGTCTTCATATTAGCGGGTTTTGTATTCAAAGACTCTGTTTTCCGTAGGATTTTTTCTAGAATAAATAATAAAATGGGGGGGAAGATGAGCAAGGCTTCCCAGAAAATATTCAGCAGATATTCAGAATTCGCTGAGTTCACAAAATTAGGCCTTTCGTCGAAGCTGAGTATACCAACTATTATCTTGACACTGCTAAGCTTACTCTTCTATTCTTTTAGCTTCTTATTGCTCAGTGGTCAAAATGCAGAAATAGCTGAAAGCCTTTTATCGGGACTGTTCGCGTATTCTGCTAGTTATACTGCTCAAATTTTCCCAACTCCAGGAGGAAGCGGTTTCTTTGAATACGCTATATCTCTATCAATGGGATCCTCTGTTATGGCGATTTGGAGAATGGCTTTTTTGGTTGTGAATGTATTGCCTGCTACTTTGATATTGGTGTTCTTTGTGAGAATCAGAAGATTAGTAGAAGAAAACATTAAAAAATCTTTATTTGGTTAGTTTCCTTGGGCGACTTGAATTCCCATTGTTCCTGCTTTTCCCTTTCTCGTATAATAATAAGCTATAATAACGAAGACTACTATTATGGCAGAGATTAAAATTATGGGTCCATTGCCGCTAATATTTAAGGAGCTTGCTGCTGGGAGAAGCGTCGAATTCGTAGCACTAGTTGTATTTGTGTGCACAGTTGTTGTTTGCGAAGGATTTTCGGTCGTTCCCGCCGGTTGAGTATAGTTCACTGTCTGACCATAAAGCCGACCTATATTAAGAAGGCTTCCATAAATACCAGCATCAAGTGATAATGTAAGAGCACGATAAAGGTAGTTTACATTTCCGGTTGAATTATACTGGTCTAAATACTCTTTTGCTTGTTCACTATATCCGAGTACTACCGCACTTATATAGCCAGCTTCTCCGAGATTTGATTTTACATTCGAAATTTCCGCATTTACTATGCTCTTGAGGTCGGAATTGAAGATCAAATGTAGGTCCAGAGTTGATATACTTACTGCGGATATCGAATAATATAGTGAAGCAGGGACATTGCCGGAATAAAACATGCTAACAGCATTGTTATAAAGCGTATTAAGTTGCTGGACATCTGTTGATACGTTAACTTCCGAGGCCAAGGACTCATAATATGTAATCACAGACTTGGCATACTGGAGATAGTAGTCAGCGATATTATCAAGGAACTCTTTGCTAATGGTAGGAGATGGGAGATTTTTATACGAAAGCCAGTTTTGTATCGTATATTGTGATAAATTGGCAATTGCAAGGTCCAAAGGGTCCGCGAGAACAGTTCTCCATTTTCCCAATGAAAGATCGTACACTTTATAAATATTATTGACTGCTGAATTCAAAGCGGTTTCAGCATTATCGAGCCTGTCCATAATTATTAAGTAGCTTTCTAGCTCAGAAAACGTTTTTACATTACTCTGTAAAGCATTTTCCCTAAGACTAGTTAGCGAGCTATTTATGTCATTGACATATGTTTGTATCAAGTTAGGATCTAGAGTAGTCCGAACAAATATTATGGCCGTGTTCAAGTAAATATCCGCTTGATAAAGTGAATTCAGGGAGCTATAGTATTTGCCTTCTTCCCAAAGTGTATTTGAAGTCGAGTAGTAATAGGAGCTCTGATTAACGTAAGAATTCACTACGTTCATATCTACCGATGACTTGTAAATGTTTGAAAGCGATACGAGCTCGCTTGCGCTCTGATTATATAATAACAGAAGGGCTCCCCTCCATTGGTTAAAAAGCTCCTTCTGTTCATCTGTATAAGTGATGTTCGAGGGTTGTTGCTTAGGGAAATAAACGTTTTCTAAGAAATAAGAAAGAGCATCTCTAAGTGTTGTTACTTCAATTACCGAGACTCCCAGTTTTTCCCCTAGTTGCGTAAGGTTTACCGTATTTGTCACGGTCCTGTATATTGTCCCAAAAGGTGTGGACTGTGACACCAGCTGAGTCTCGGTTACAATCAATTGCCCTACAGGAACCAATAATGTTTTGTAGCCAGCCGCCGCAGCCGCTTGCAGCTTATCTGGTATTCCCCCAACGGGTCCTATCGTACCATCCGGGTTTATCATTCCAGTCATCGCGACATCATTCTTCACAGTAGCGTTCATTATCGCTGCTACAACACCCACTGACATTACCGCACTTGCGCTTGGCCCCCCTATCACTAGGCTTGGAGACTTCATAGAGAAGAAATAATCATATTTTTTATAATCTATACCTAAGAAGCTCGTAGCTACCAAAACAGCTATTCTCGCTGCAGATTGTGTATCCAATTCTGTCACTGGGTCCGAAGAGAAGTATACTTGGCCGCTTCCAGGATATGCCACAGTTACCGTTAAATTGGTTACTACACCACCTCCCTCTGAGCTTACAGCTAGAGCAGGCAGCTCTACGCTAGTTAAATAGTCATATCTGAACGTTATTGGCGTTGAGGCAACCGCTATAATAGGGGCAACTGCAATCATAGCGATAAAAATGAATATCAAAAATGATTTCAACCTTTATCACCGCTTCAGAATTTTAACGGAGCTCTTGCTTTCTCTAGTTCCTATAACTATGTTTACAAATTCTTCTTCTTTAGATAAAAAAACTTTGCCTGAGACGATCGCCTTTCCAGCCTTTACGAGCGCATTCGAAAAAAGACCTTCATAAGATATGATTTTTCCATACATATTTTTTCTTATTAGCTCAGAACCTTCAATCAAGCTGAGAACTTTGAACCTGTGCTCACTTGGATAAACATAAGAAAGATAGGAAGGCTGGCTGAGTTCAATTAGTAGAGTAGCGACTCCTAAAGGATCTCCACTAATAATTTGGTAATTTCCAGCCTCCTCTCTCGAAATCAAGGGGATAATTGATACCGTTTTTCCCTTAAAAAGACCTCTCTTTTTCTTTTCATACATTTCGAGAACAGATTGTTCAGGAACCCCCAATCTTTCCGAGTTATTTTTCACCCAATTTTCAAGTTTTTTTCCTTGTAGCGGAGATAGCACTGATATATCAAACAATATTGTAATGTTTCTAGCTCCCCTAACCGTCATATCAATATCACTGGTAAATCGGTTATGCATCCCCATTAGTAAACTACCAGTTAAGCCAATCGAAGATGGGTGAATTCCAGCGCTTCTTAGTGAATCGTAGAGCTCTAAAGCGGTAAGTTCTAGCTCATCGCGAACACTATTAAGTAATCTCTTCAATCCAGCCTCAGGCTTCAAAATTTCCCTTATCGATAGCAAATCTATATAAGGGAATAAAGAACGCATGGAAGCATCGTACATTAAAGTAGTTGGCTTCCCGAGTGCGTCGAACGTATATTCTATGAAAAGCCTTTTGAAATACGATGAACCTTTTTTCCATGGTGTTTCAATGTTTGTCAACTTATATTTTTCAATGGCATAGCATCCTCCCTTAGGATGAAGATATCCGATCGCTTGTAAGACTTCAAATGACTTTCCAAGTATGATGTCGTGGTCTTCGCATTCCCTTAAAAGCAAAGGTTCCTTTTCACCTCTTATCAAAAGAAAGAAACGCCTTCGGGAGCAATTCCGAGAGTTTAAACTTCTCTATTTTTCCTTCCGAATTGGCTACAATTATATCGCTATCGTAGCCGAACTCAGCGATAACTTGGCGACATGCGCCACACGGATAGGGTAAATCTCTACCTTCTGCATATATTAAAACGGCACTGATCTTCTTTTCTCCTTCTGAAACTGCTTTGTAGACCGCTACCCTCTCAGCGCACATGGTAAGGCCATAGCTGACGTTCTCAACGTTCACTCCGGTGTAATACTTACCAGATGGCGTTAAAACCACAGCGGATACTCTGAATCCTGAATAAGGAGCATAGGAATTTTTTATCGCTCCTTTAGCTAACGATAGCATTTTTTCTTCTGTAATTTTATCTATCACAGCCTCCCACCGTATTACCATATTGTACAATGAGGATTATAAAAAGGGGAATTTATGACCGATCGATGGGGGTTATATTTAAATTTTCTTTTTTTGTATTTATACCCGGTGCTTTAGCTATGGAGGGAACTCAGCTTATAAAAAGGAAAAGTGCCGGCATCGAGGGAGAACTCGTATATGGCAAGCACATATACGGCAATTTGAAGAACTGCAATAGGGAGACGCTGATGAGCGAAGAAAAATTGGTGGGAATAGCTAGAGAGGCTGCTAGAATTGGGAATATGACGTTACTAGATTTAAAGTCATGGAAGATAGGTCTAGGGGTTACAGTGGCAGCAATTATACTGGAAAGTCACATAACTATCCATACGTGGCCAGAGTTTGGTTTTGCTACCGTGGATGTATATAGTTGCGGTGCCCACACTAGACCGAAGGAGGCTTTCAAATATATAGCAGAGAGTCTAGAGGCAGAAAAAGTAGAGTACGGAGAAGTCGATAGAAGTCTGGCATAGTTTTTATTTTTTTGTGATCTCTATGAGAAGAAAATCGCAAATCCCAAATATAGTAACAATATCAAATACGTTTTTAGCTTCGTTCAGTCTAATATGCGCTTATAGTGGAAGCACTGAACTTGCGATTAGGCTTATATTCTTATCTTTATCTTTGGATGTCTTAGACGGGTTATTGGCGAGAAAGCTATCCTCTATGACCGAAGAGGGAGAATTGCTCGACCGTGTAACTGATAGAATATATCAAGTAATTGTTCCATCTCTCATATATGTAGAAGCGATGTCTTGGTCATTCATAGCAGAACTTTACGCAGCATCAATAATAACTATAGCGTTTTGGAGGCTTATAAGAAAAGTACCAGCCAAAGATAGGTTTATTGGGCTTCCTCTATTTACGCATACATTTGTAATATTGTGTGGCTATCTTAGCAATAACATTCCCCCAGTTTATTTGATGGTATTGATGGCTGCGCTAAGCGCAGCGCCAGTTCCATACTTTCGTAGGCTTTTTAAAACGAAGCCGGATAGCACCAGTGGCACCTTTTGGCAGCTGAGGATGGCTGTGCCGCTCCTTCTTAGCATTGTGCCATATAAACCGCTTCAGCTCTTCTTTCTCTCCTTGGAGATCGGAATAATCTTTTATGTCTTACTTGGGTGGATACCTTTTATTAGGCAAAAAAGTCAAGCGAAAACTGCGGAATGAAGCTTAGAAAACTGAGTGAACATCTCACGCTATATCTTATGGCAAGCCTGAAGAGCCTCTACGAATTATATGTTGAAAATAAAAGCTTTAAGTTTCTCTTAATAAACAATAAACAATTAACAAAAACAAGTAATGGTCGCAGAAGCCTCATTGATTAGGGAGGCTTGGTGCATAAAAAATTGTGTGTAAAACCTGAGAGTGCGGAATAATAGTACCAAAACGAGCAAGCTCAAAAGCAGCAAAATCTTTATGGTGAAAAAGGGTAAATTTTATGGAGGGAGGGCGATTGGATCGAACGGTTAACCATGGCGCGACAGAGAGCGCGCTTCAACTACTTGAAAGGATAGAAAAAGAGCTTCTTAAGACTCCAAATTGGAAGGAGTTTTCCACCATGTTTTCAATTTTTGCGATGGAGTCCATAGAAAGGAGACCAACATCAGCCTTGCTCACGAATACTATGAGATCATTACTTAAGTTTGCCGTTGATAAGTATGCAGAGGGACAAGATATTGAGACTTTTAAAAAAGGATTTTACGAAAAAATCGAAGAAGTTAAAGTAGCTACAGTTAGATCAGTTGAAAAGCTCAGCGATATAGGAGCTAGGTGGTTGCCAGACGGTTCGAGAATTCTCACACATAGTTATAGCACTAGCGTCATAAAGATTATAGAAAAAGGTAATAGACTTGGAAAAATTAAAGAAGTATTTGTAACCGAGTCAAGACCGGGCGGAGAAGGCGTATATACCGCTGAACTACTTTCCTCCTTGGGAATAAAAACAAACTTGATAGTTGATTCGGCAGTGAACTATTTTATGGGAGAGATAGACTTTGTATTGGTTGGGGCTGAGGCTATAACCGCGCACGGGGCTCTTGTAAATAAAGTTGGCACAAGTCAGATCGCCCTATCAGCATATAAAAGAAGGACGAGGCTCATTGTGGCATCTGGGACATATAAATTCAGCTTTGAATCGATGTTAGGAGATAGGATAAAGGTGCCATTTTTAGATGCATCATCATTAGAGATACCGCAGGATCTATTGAAACTTGATAACTTTGCGGTCAGCGTCCCATTGATGGATGTCACTCCTCCGGAGTTCATCGATGCAATAATTACGGAGATAGGAATTACATCTCCAGAAGGAGTGCCCATTTTGCTTTGGGAAGTTTATGGAGGATGGATTGGAAGCCAGCCGGATATCAAGGATCTAATTAACAAGCTTAGAAATATATCTTAATGGGGATCATCTTTGATATCTAACAATGTATTGCAGATAGCAGAGGACATAAAGACGATGAAGATTAGGGGGGCTGGAGCTATAGCTATAGCAGCGGCGGAGGCAATGAAACAAGCAGCGCTGACATACAACGGAGAAAAAGATAGCTTTATAGAATATATCAGAGAAGTTGGAAAATTATTGCTTCGTACGAGGCCAACAGCAGTCTCCTTACCGAATGCAGTTTTCTACATATTGAAAAGAATAGATAGCTCCAGCGAAGATCCTGTGAAGGCCACCATCTCTATAGCAGATGAGTTTATCTCGAACGTTAAAAATGCACAATTGAGAATTGCTAAATATGGTTCCAAATTAATCAGCGATGACATGGTTATTATGACTCATTGCCACAGCTCGGCAGCCGTGAGCGTTCTCATTGAAGCTTGGAAGGAGGGAAAAAGATTCAAGGTAATAAACACTGAGACTAGGCCTAAGTTTCAAGGAAGGGTTACGGCATCCATTCTCACGAAAGAAGGAATTCCAGTAACCCATATTCCCGATAGCAGCATTAGGTACCATATGTCAAATGTAGATCTCGTTATCGTGGGAGCAGATACTGTTACGAGCGATGGCCATCTTGTCAACAAAATAGGCACGAGCATCTTAGCTTTGGCAGCGGACGAAGCTGATGTAGAATTTTACAGTGCATGTGAGTCCATAAAGTTCAGCCCCGCTTCGTTTGCAGGTGGACACATAATTATAGAGGAGAGATCAGCCGAAGAAGTTTTGGGCGAGCACAAAGATCTACTTGATAAACGAGGCATGTTTGTCAGAAATCCGGCTTTTGACTTCACACCCCCTGAGCAAATAACAGGATTTATAACAGAGTATGGTATTCTGCCCCCAAGAGCTTCTCTCTTGCTGATCAAATATGTTTTTGGGCTGTCGAGTGGAGAGATGCAGATGAGACTTTTAGAAGAGGAACCTTGAATAACTTCCTTTCTTTAAGCATAATTTTTCGAGAGACTCTATATTTAGCTGCCGATGGAATATAGGAAGTTAATGAACCCTTTTATATCGGTATTGTTCAAGTAATACACGTTATTTACTCCAATCATTCCCACGACATTATTATATGTGCCGATATAAGAGTTTATCCTAGCTATGTATGAGGAAACGGCCCCATATATGTCCGTAGGATCGGCTTGAACAAGTTCTGTGTAGTCTTGCCCCATTATCTGCGAAGCAGCAGGATCGAATAACGAGGCTTTCCCTTTGCCATAAAGCACCAAAAGAAAGCCATGATATCTATAACCATGTATCCCAGTTCCATTCAGAATGACCACATAAATGTTCGGTGCACCACCCCAGTAAGTAAGGTAAAAGTTTTCTAGCATAGAGGCGAAGACAATAGCCTCGTCTTTCCCATCTCCTATTCCAGAGGTCATTACCTCACTGGCGCTCCGCAAATAAAAAGCATCTTCTTTGTACGAAACCGTGCCGTCTGTCGGATTATATGTTATTACATTATAGGGGAGAGGATAATTGAATGTTATGTTGCTTTTGATGAAGTTATAGATCTTATATTCAGCGGTATAAGGATTCTCCTTATTACTTCCAAAGAGTTGCTTAATGGCTTCTACTATTGGCTGCGAGTTATAGTCAATATATGACGAAGAGCTCTGCGTAATCATACCTCTCAACGTCGTTAGATTGGAAATAAGGCTTAAGCTGTTCGAGATTTCAGAAAGTTTAGCGCCAAGCTGAAGATATGTGCTCATCAAGGCATTGTAATTATTTAGCAAAGAAAAATAGCTCTGGTTAAGAGCAGAATAATTCAATAGCAATTTCGTAAAGTTGTTCTGCAGGTTCGCTAACTGGTTTTTCGTCATGTTAAGCTCAATTTGAGTGGTGGTTAGGTTGCTAAATAGGCCTTCATTCTCTGAATTAAGAGCTGAAATTTTTTCAGTCAAGTTAGAAATCGTCTGCTCACATGATTGCTTTGTAGAAATGTAAGTTGAGTTCAAGCTGAATAACTCCATTCTAAGTTGTTGAATTATATCCAAGCTATTTATAAAAGACTGATTCAAGCTAGTGTAATTGCTAAACAAGGATCGGTACTCATTCATTAGCTGATTGAACTCTGTTGATTTGCCGGTATTATAGTAAACAAGAATTACAGCAGCATTTACAAGTATTATTGTAAGGGCAAATAGCGATACTATCTGAAGCAATTTTGTATCCATCGTTCCACACTCTAAAAGGTATTTCTATTTTTTAACCCATATTATTTTCCCTCGTTTAAAGATAAATCTTTATTTTTGTAATCCGAGAACCACCACATCCACCACTCAAAGACTCGTTTATGTCTTCTAATATCCATAATTTAACGGCAAACTCGCCATCCGTTCTTCATAGGAGGCTTTTCCAATTAAACTTGTCTTTTAAAAGTTCTAAAGCGGGCCCGCGGGGATTTGAACCCCGGACCACCAGCTTAGGAGGCTGGCGCCCTATCCTGGCTGGGCTACGGGCCCTATTATCATATTGCGCAGAAAAACCCTTATATTTTCTTTTGCTACAAAAATTTCGCCTTAAAACTTAGAGGTTAAAAAGATTTCAATACACTAGCTCAATTGTAGATTCATGTGGACTAAGATTACTTGAGAGCTGAGAAATAAAAAGGAAAGCATCCTCGGTCTCTTTGCATGTCATTTTCACAAGTATTCCATTGACCGCATCGTTTATCCCTATGGGTCCTTTCAAAACTGGTTGTGCGACGATTAGACAGCCTCTTTGGCTCAATCCGAACTGAGTTCCTCCTATACTCACTTTTCTTTCTAAAAGTCCACCAATGTTCGATGAAATTGACACGAGCTTATGTGGATCGTAGACTTTTATGATGAACTTTAGCTCTATCAAGCCAGATTACCCATTTTCTCTTATGATCTTTTCTTTAAAAAGTTGATATTACGTTTTCTTTTATCAAGATTATTTTTGCTATCAGACCTCTTTCTCCGCCCTGAATAGCAAGGTTTTCTGCTTATCTGACCTCCTCTTCGCCCTAAAG
>JAEMPT010000079.1 GCA_022759165.1 Thermoprotei archaeon | reverse complement strand
AGTAACTAATTTAAATTTTTTTTCTTTTTTTAGAACTAAACTTTTTAAATATCTTGTTTTCCATTCAATGTTAAGGGCGTATTCCAAAATGGCGAAGGTTACCGTTAGATTCTATGGAAGGCTGATTGATTTACTCGGTGAAAGGGAAATAACAATAGAGGGGGTGGAAAAGTTATCTGATGTTTATGATAGGCTTAAGGAAAGGCTCGGAAGTAAAGCCTCTATTATATTTCAGGAGGATGGAAATCCAAAAACAGGAATTGTTGTTGTAATAAATGGAGAGGCAGCAAGCTTCAAAGGGGGAAAAGAAGCCAAGCTATTCTATAATGACCAAGTAACCTTTGATGCTATAGACGTTGTTCAGGTTGAGGGAGGAGGTTAAAGACAAAGCACGGTTTAGAATAATTTTGTTTATATATTGAAGATAGAAATTTAGGCCTTGCAGTCTTATTTAATCTTCTTAATTTTATTTAATTGAATATAGTCAGCTCGGCTCCTGTATTCTATATAACGAAGGAAAAGAGCGAAAAGTTTTTATAGAAGTAGATTTATGATCTTAGTTGAATTCATCTTGAGAACTAAGCGTTTAATCGAACGCTCTTGAGGTGATATTAGAATGAGCTATGGGGTACCCGTACTTATACTAAAAGAAGGCACTCAGAGATCAACAGGCAGAGATGCTCTTAGGGCAAACATAATGGCCGCTAGAGTTCTGTCCGAAATACTCAAAACAAGCCTAGGGCCAAGAGGCCTAGACAAGATGCTTGTAGACAGCTTTGGAGATGTGACGGTAACAAACGACGGAGTTACAATTGTGAAGGAGATGGAAGTTAACCACCCTGCTGCTAAGCTTCTGGTAGAGGTAGCGAAGGCTCAAGACGCTGAAGTAGGTGACGGCACGACTACCGCGGTAGTATTGGCTGGTGCGCTCCTTGAAAAGGCAGAATTCCTTCTTGACCAGAACATTCATCCAACTGTTATAATGGAGGGGTATTCGGCAGCCCTTCACAAAGCTGTGGAGATACTCGATAATGTTGCTAGGCAGGTCTCTCCAAATGACGATGAGCTCCTGAAGAGGCTCATAAAGACTTCAATCTCCAGTAAGTATATAGGAAGCGGTGCTACGCTGGAGAAGCTAACTGATCTAATATTGGAGGCCGCTAAGGCCGTGGCTGAGCCAACGGAAAACGGTGGATTCAACGTTAGGCTCGACAATGTAAAGATAGAGAAAAAGAAGGGAGAGTCCCTTACTGATTCAGTACTAGTAAAAGGAACTGTGCTAGACAAGGAAGTAGTACACCCAGGCATGCCTAAGAGGGTCGAAGGCGCCAAGATAGCGCTTCTAGATGCCCCACTTGAGATAAAGAAGCCGGAGATCTCCGCAAAGATCAATATAACCAGTCCGGAGCAGATGAGGGCATTCTTAGAGGAAGAAACGAAGCTTTTAAAGGAGATGGTTGACAAAATAGCTGAGACTGGAGCGAATGTTGTCATTTGCCAGAAAGGAATAGACGACGTGGCCCAGCACTTCCTAGCTAAGAAGGGGATCCTTGCCGTAAGAAGGGTCAAGAGGAGTGATATGGAGAAGCTGGAAAGGGCGACAGGAGGCAGAATTGTGACGAGCATCAGAGACCTTAAGCCAGAGGACCTTGGAGAAGCTGCGCTAGTAGAAGAGAGGAAGGTCGGGAACGATAAAATGGTGTTCATTGAAGGTGTGAAGAACGCTAAGAGCGTAACAATACTGCTTAGGGGAGCAAATGACATAATTCTAGATGAAGCCGAAAGAAGCATAAATGATGCGCTCCATGTTTTGAGGAACGTTATGAAAGACCCAAAGGTCATTGGTGGCGGCGGTGCTCCCGAAATCGAGCTCGCCCTCCAACTCAGAAGGTATGCGATGGGCTTTGAGGGCAAGAAGCAGCTTGCGGTTGAAGCTGTAGCAGATGCCCTTGAAACGATCCCAATGATACTAGCAGAAACTAGCGGACTAGATGCGCTCGAAGCGTTGATGAAGTTGAGGCAACTTCACAGCGAAGGAAAAGTTCAGGCTGGGATCAACGCATTAAGCGGAGAAGTAGTAGAGAGTACATTTGATGCTAATATTATCGAGCCCATCATTGTAAAGAAACAGGCTATTAAGAGCGCAATAGAGGCGGCGGTAACTATACTGAAAATCGACGACGTGATTGCTGCACAGCCTCCAAAGAAAGAGAAGGGCGGGAAGGGAGAAGAAGGCTCTACTCCAAAGATGCCCGAAGGAACGCCGGAATTCTAAAAAACTTTTTAATCTCTTCAACTGAACCATATTTTTGTTTTCCCGATATTTTTGGGGGTCAAGTTTCATGAGTTTCATTGTTCCTAAGAGCATCGATGAGATCATCCCTCCTAAGAGGCTTACTAGGTTCGAGAGAGCTAGGATAATCAGCGCTAGGGCACTCCAGCTTTCGCTCGGAGCTCCACCGTTTATAGATCTTACGGGGATTACAAGGGATCCTATAGAGATTGCTGAAAAAGAGCTAGAAGAGGGCCTTCTTCCGATAACTGTAGCTAGGTGGCTAAGAGGAGGAGTGAAACAACTTATACCGGTCAAGTGGCTCATAGAAGAGGAGAGAAGAGGAAAGACCCGCTAAACGCTTGAAGGCGGGACTAGCTGACGAGTTTTTCATAAGCTTTAAATAAACCGATTAGATAGCAAAAGCTTTGATCTCCTATCAGTAAATAACATTATAACGATTAGGCTCAGACCATTTAACTAATGGGTGTGTCGAATTTAATGTCAAATAAAGCAAAGAGAGCTTGCGATAGACTTTTGGGAAAAGACTACATTCTTATAGTATCTGAAAAGCCAAAAGCTGGGGCTGCTATTTCCAAGGCACTATCAAGTGAAGTCACTGAATGCCGGGAAAGCGGAGTTCCATATTGGATAATAGAATTGAGAGGTAAGAGATATGTAGTAGCGAGCACGGCAGGGCATTTATTCTCCCTTTTCACAAGGAAAAGGGGTTTCCCTGTATTCGAGTACGAGTGGGTTCCTAGATGGGAAGCGGAGAGGGGGGCCAGCCACCTCAAGAAGTTCTATAGAGTCCTCTCCAAGCTAGCTAAAGGGGCTTCTCAGTATATAAACGCATGTGACTATGATATAGAAGGTTCGGTAATTGGCTACATGATTATAAATATGCTGGGCAACGGCAGCAAAAGCTACAGAATGAAATATTCTTCGCTTGCCCCGGAAGAACTTAGGTCAGCTTTTTCTTCTTTATCTGATATGGACTGGGAAATGATTGAAGCGGGCATCTGCAGGCATGAGCTCGATTGGATATGGGGGATAAATGTTAGCAGGCTCTTGAGTTGGGTCACAAGGTTGGCAGGGGAAAAAAGGATATTGAGCTCTGGTAGGGTTCAGGGTCCAACTTTAACTGAGGCCGTAGATAGGTATATAGACTACATGACGTTCATTTCAACTCCAAAGTTCTCATTAAAGGTAGAGCTCCGCGCTGGCGAGGATAAAATATCTGCAACCCATGAAGAATCACCCTTTGATAACAGGGAGGTTGCGAAAAGAAAAAAAGAAAACATATTGAAAGGAAAGAAAGGAATTATAACGAGCGCGGAAAGGTCCTTGAGCTCCATTCGCCCTCCTCCAGCCTTCAACCTCAGCGAGTTGCAGTATGAGGCATCTAGGATATTTGGGTTTTCTCCAAGCTATACCCAAAGGTTGGCTGAAGAGTTATATCTTGATGCACTTATAAGCTATCCTAGAACGAACAGCGAAAAGCTTCCTTCCACGATCCCCCACGAGAAAATACTTTCCGAGCTTTCTTATATGGAGAGCTATAGGAGCATAGCGATATCTATTTTGAAGACAGGCAAACTGTCGCCAGTCCAAGGCACGAAGGAAGATCCCGCTCATCCAGCAATCTATCCAACAGGAAAAAGGCCCAGCGGCTTAAAGAGAGATAGCTATAAGCTCTACGATTTGATAGCTAGGCGGTACATGGCAGCTTTTATGGATGAAGCTAAGATAGAAAGGGTCGAGTTCCATATAAGAGCGGGGGGAGAAAACCTCATAGCTCAAGCCAGGAGCATATTGAAGCCGGGGTGGACTTTGTCATATCCGTTTTCGATAGGGAGAGAAAAAAGAATAAATGTCAAGGAGGGTAGTGAGCTCGAAGTCAGCTCTGCGCGAATAAGCAGCGTTCTGCCGGGGAAGCCCAAAATGCACACCAAGGTTTCTCTGCTTAAATGGATGGAAACGGAGAACATCGGGACCGAAGCAACTAGAGCGCAGATAATAGATACTCTCTTCAAAAGGGGATATTTAATCTACGGAAAGGATGGTGTAAAGCCGACGAAACTTGGCATGGCAGTAACTATGTTCCTAAAGGAGAAGCTACCGGACATAACCAAGACAGAGCTAACTAGGCAATTCGAAGAGAGGCTTTTCCGCATAAGGAAAGGAGAGGAGAAGAGGGAGGATGTGGTAGGGGAGGCAAGGCGCTTTATTACAGAAGAGCTAGAAAGGGCTGTTAATATGGAGGCCGAACTGAGAGATTTTATGAAGATGTACTTGCGCCCGGAAGTAAAATGCGAGTTCTGCGAAATGCCCGCATTGGAGGGAGGACTATGCCTCATACATCATCGTGCTCTGATTGGCTTAGCTGATGCTATAGAAAAATGGGAAGCGGCCTTCAATGAAGACAGAGATAAGGTCTTGGCAAAGATAGCTAAGTCTACCTCAGTCGGGAAGGCTATAAGGGATGTAGCAAAAGGAGTCATAGAAAAAAGGATAATCTTGTAGCTTCTAAAATAGATTGGTGAGAATTTTGGGCTATGCTTTGCTTTGCGGCACTAGATCGGAATGGTTTTGCTCGCGTCTTTCAAAAGAGCTCGGAGTCGAGCTCATTCCGCTTGAAAGCAAAAAGTTCCCCGATGGAGAGAGTTACGTTAGGATAGCTGGAGATGTAGAAGGAAAAGATGTTGTTTTGGCACACTCTCTCTCGTTTCCACAGAATGACTCGATTTGGGAGCTGTTGATTACGATGGAGGCTTTAGTGGATTCAGGTGTAAATATTGTAGCTCTATATCTGCCTTACCTAGCTTACAGCAGGCAAGACAGGGCTTTTCTTCCGGGCGAGCCGATAAGCGTCAAAGCCCTCCTGCAAATTCTATCATTCATGGGGGCAAAAGCTCTCGTGACTATTGATATACACAAGGAATACTCACTGAAGTACTTCAGAGGCATTGCGTACAACTTGATACCTGTAGATCCTATGGCTGAGAAGATATCGGAAAGGGTAAGTGACCCTCTCATAGTGGCACCGGATGTTGGAGCTTTTCAAAGGGCTTCGGCTATAGCTGAGAAAATTGGTACCGACTTCATCCAGCTCAGCAAGAAAAGAGATTTGAAAACGGGGGAAGTCGCTATATCCTCGGAAGGGTTCGATGTTAGTGGAAGAAACGTTGTGATCGTTGACGATATAATCAGTACAGGAGGAACAGTTGCGAAAGCGGCTTCAATGCTAAGAGATGCGGGGGCGAAGGAAGTCTACGTTGCGGTCTCTCACGCGCTCATGGCGGGGGATGCTCAAAAGAAGCTGAAGGAGGCTGGCGTGGCTTCTGTTTTCGCAGCTAATACTCTTCCTCCGCTGTCGGGAGTAGAGTACTATGACGTCACAGGAATTGCTGCTGAAAAAATCAGGGAAATATTGGGATAATGCATAAGTCTGTAGGAATAAGCAGTAGTATGCAAAGAGGAATGCTAGAAGTTGGCTTCCCTTATATACGCAAATATTTCGGAAAAATTCCCTTGTTTAAGCAAAGCTGAACTCATATCTTTACTAGGAAAAAATGCTCAATTCAAGGAAGTCGCCTCTTTTACTGGCATGGAGATATTCGAAATAGGGGATGTAAACGAAGCCATAAAGGCACAACGTTATTCTTCAACTATTAAGTCAGTAGGTATGCTTTCACTAATAATTGACTCCGTAGGCGAGGTGAAGTTCTTTGAGTGCTTGGGTTTGCCAAAGGATGTGGAAGTTAAAAGGATCCAGGGAATGAACAGAGGTTTAAGGAGAGAGAAGGCGGTAAAGAAGGTCATCGAAATTATAGATAGAGAATGCGGCACTGCTACGCTGGAACATAGAGCAGGACCGCTTGAGGTGTTTCTCACAGACGGGGTGGTAATCGCAGGAGTACAGCTCTCTGCGGAAGGAAAAGGCGAGATTATGCAAAAGAACCCACATAACCTCCCTTTTTATAAGCCAGGAGCGCTGAATCCATGGTATGCGAGGCTATTAGTTAACCTCGCTTCGCCCGATATGGGTAAGGTTTTATTAGATCCATTTTGCGGTACTGCAACGATTCCATTAGCTGCCTCCGAGGTATGGGGAGTGGAGTCACTGTGCAGTGATATAAGGAGAGATATGTGTGCAGGGGCTAAGAAGAATTTGGAGTCCCTTTCTAAAACTCCATATGAAGTCATTAGGGCTGATGCCTCTTTTCTTCCTCTAAGGGGGGGTTCTTTTTCCTACGCTGTGAGCGACCCTCCTTACAATAGGTCCGTGAGGTCGCTGTACTCCAATGCTTCTGATTTAATTTCGAGAGCGAATCAACAGATTTATGATCTTATAAGGCCGGGGGGGATAGTCGTTTTATCGGTAGACGAGGGCCTTGCTCTGAAGATGAAGGTACCGGATGGATTCGAAGTTAGGTTCAGGTGCCCCATGTATGTGCATAACAGATTAACAAGGACCATTATGGTAATGGTGAAAACCCGGTTATAACATGAAGTCACGTTTTAAGATGGAGATCGGCTTTCTCTCATTGTTTCTCATTAAGACATGGCTATGTTTATAAATGGTTTCTGAACTCTCTTCTTTCGAAGGAATATCTATGTTTTATATTCATTTTTTATTTACGCTTAAACCTTACACAATAACAGAGGAAACTCTGGCGATAGAGATGAGCGATGCATGGATTATGTTCCTTGGGACTTCAGCTGGGGTTCCTAGCAAGGGCAGGGGGCTTCCCTCAATACTAATGCAGTACCGGGGAAAATACCTGCTTTTTGATGCTGGAGAGGGGGTGCAGCTGTCTCTTTTCAGATATGGGATTGGGGCTTCTAAGATTGATGCTATATTGATAACGCATCTCCATGGGGATCATGTTTTTGGGCTTCCTGGATTAATACAAACGATGGGAATGGAGTCAAGGATTAAGCCGTTGCTTATAATTTCTCCTCCGCAGCTCAAGGAATTTCTGGAAATGTCATTTAGGACTACTGGTTTCTCTCCTGGGTTCAATATAGAATTGCTTGAACCGTCTAGGATTGAAATTAACAATTATATAACAGTTACACCCTTTGCAACGTGTCATGGCGAAGTCCTTTCATATGGTTACCTTGTAGAAGGGATGGCAACGGGCGGAGGAAAAAGGTTCTCTCTGGCATATACGGGTGACACATCCCCATGCGATAAGTATAGAGAGAGCGTAAAAGGGGCTGAGGTTTTGATACACGACTCGACTTTTTCAGGTGACATGGGCGAAGAGGCAATAGCGTTCGGGCATTCTACTTCTATTCAAGCAGCAGCCCTTGCTAAGGAGATAGGGGCTAAAGTCTTATTCCTCTTTCATATCAGCAACAGATACAGCGATGACCTTTACGCTTTAGAGAAAGAGGCAAGGAGGTTTTTCCCGATGAGTTATGTAGCTAGAGATGGAATGAAGTTTTATCTATAGCTAATATAGAATCGCGGAAACTATATTTTCGGACATGCTTCCGGATTCATTGCCTTTTAATCCTCTTACTCTTTGATGCAAGTGGATAGTTGAGCTTTACAACTGAAAGCCTCGCTTTTTCAAGATAGTGATGAATAGAAAGCTCTAAAACTTCCTTCGTTTCAATCGTTTTTGATGATTAATAAGATTAGAACTGTGATTGCTCCTAATCGCTTGGATGGAGGATCGGAAACCGCATGAACAGTATTGTGTGGGGTTCTCTGTCTACCCGGCTGTGCACAGATGATAAATGTAAACCCAAATAGATAAGGGGAACCTGTGAATCACTACAGGGGAACTCTTGCCTTTAGAGCGGAGAGGATTTCAAATGATGCGTAAAGTTTTCAATGCAAACATAGCCATAGGACAGTACCATTATAAGTATAGATTATATATTTCGAAAATATATAATCAAAAATATTTGGAGGTTCATATCTCCTCTCCCACGAAAGAAATATTTCTCATTTGCCTTTATTTAGTATACGTATTAGAAAGGTGATAATATTTTGGGTTGTGGGAACCTTAGATTCGGGCCAGCAGGAAAACCTATTGACCTTAAGGGGGACATGCTTGATGCGCCAAGCTTTTTGAGGAATATTGGCCTTAACGCTATGGAATACGAAGCTGTGAGGGGCGTAAATATATCTAAAGAAAAAGCCGAGAGGCTGGGAGCCTTTGCGAGGGAAAATGATGTGGTCCTCAGCCTACATGCACCCTACTACATAAATCTTTCAGCAGTAGAAAATGAAAAAGTTGAAAGCAGTGTCAAAAGGCTTGTGGACTCTCTCAAGGCAACCCAATGGATGGGGGGATACGTTGTGGTCTTTCACCCTGGATATTACTTGGAATGGGGCATTAAGGAGGCAGTATCGAGGGTAATACATGGCATTAATATGGTATGGGATAGGTTTGGAGAAGTATCCAACGTTAAGAATGTGTGGCTTGGTCCGGAAACCACTGGCAAGACTAAGCAAGTCGGTTCGGTTGAGGATGTAATAGAGATCTGTAGCAATGTCGAAAAGTGCAGACCTGTGGTCGATTGGGCTCACCTCCATGCGCGGAGTTTAGGGAGATTTCCCCAAGACGTGGGTGATGTAGTAAAAGTCATAGAAGCTTTTGAAAAAAGGCTAGGAAAGGAAGCTATAAACCCTCTCCATACGCATTTTTCTAAGATAGAATATACCAGGGGAGGGGAAAAGGAGCACCATACTTTGGATGAAAACTATGGTCCAGACTTCAGGCTAGTCTGCGAAGCATACAGGGAAGTTGGGGTTAGCGCTGTTATAATTAGCGAGAGTCCCATTTTGGAAAGAGACGCTCTTAAGATGAAGGGAATTTGCGAAGAAATCTGTGGCATGTTATGAACGTTTTTCAATATAAAGAAAAGGTTTCTTTGAAATAATCATGAAAGTTCAAATTCTCAGAGCAAGTTCTGCTTGGCCTTCCTCTCTTCTTCTGCCCTTACCTTTACTATGCCTAAATGGATAGCGCACGAGACACAATAGCATTTCTTAACAGGGTATCTCGTTATGATGGCGCCTTTCTTTTCAAGCTCCCTTGCAAGCTGAGGCTCTATGGGTGAATACATTTTCTCGACGCAAATCGCTTTATCTTCTGGGACTAGCCTGCCGCAATTGTCGCATTGAATTCTCTCTACGTATCCCTTTCCCCCTTTATGTCTTCCCCTGCTTTCTCTCTTTTTAGGCATTTAGGCGCTCCTCCTCGTACTAAAAACGCAAATAGCTGGCTCAATCTTTGTTCTGAAGGATTTTAAATCTTTGCAGAAAGAATTATGTTTTTGGCTTTTTTTCCTTTTTAGATTTTTTGCGCACAAAGAGTTATCTGTGTTAAACCAAGAAATGAATTTAACACTAAGATTTGGTTCTTCAAGACGAGTTCGCTTTGTACTGAAGGTTTCTATGGTTTTGTTAAAAATGCATTCGTTTTTCTGCGAAGCTATCAAATCCATTGATGATAAGTTATATTTCTGGGGGAATTTTCATGCAAGATCGAAAACTAAAAGTATAGAAAGTATAGCAAATATTTCATAAATTCCGCGGTTTTGGAGAAATCTACTTTTAATCTTAGTAAGTCTTTGCAAGCCGCAGCGAAGTTACAGCGGGTCTTCCGCATATCGGACAGCTTGAGCCTTTTATCCAAGCGGGCGGTTCTAGAGGAGAACCTAATGCCTTCAGGCCGGCTTTTTCCTGGGCTTTTAGAGCACATTCGTCTCTACCACACCAAGGTATTTCAACTACACCGCCACGCTTTTCATATTCAGCCGATTCCTCAAGTTTTAGGTTTTTTCTTATTCTGACATTCATTTTTTGCCAAGCCTTATCCTTCAGGTTCCTATCTATATCTTCGCCAAGCTCATTAATTTCAGTACATATATCTGAAAACTTCACAACTGTTTTTTTCTTCAGATCCCTCCGAGCTAGCAGTACTGTGTTACCTTCGAGCTCTCTTTTTCCAAGTTCAGCTCTTACCGGCACTCCTTTCATCTCCCAGTCATAAAACTTCTTACCCGGAGTCATCTCCTCTCTATCATCTATCTTTACCCTGAACCCACAGGCTTCAAGTTGCTCCTTTACACTCTTAACGTATGAAAGGATCTTCTCTTTTTCTTCTTCGTTGAAATAAATGGGCACGATCACGACTTGAATCGGAGCTATTTTAAATGGCAGAATGGCCCCTCTCTCGTCCCCATGAACCGCAATGATCGATGCTATTAACCTGTCTGAGATTCCATAGCTGGTTTGCCAAACATAATCTATGCTTTCGTCTTTGAGCATTACCTTGACATCGATCGGCTTTGAAAAAGACTGTCCTAAATGATGAACAGTACCTATTTGCAGTACCCTGCCGTCTGGAAATATGGTGTCAAAAGCTATAGTGTAAAGCGCACCAGCGAATTTGTCGAAATCTGGTCTCTTGGAGATGAGATAGGGTATACCGAGATGATCAAATATCTTCGAATAAATGTTAACAGCCTCGAGGACCTGTCTATCGGCGTCCTCGAATGAATCGTGGGCTGTATGCGCCTCCTTGAAGGTCGTGACCTCCCTAAGCCTGAGTAGAGGTCTCGTCGACTTCGTCTCGTATCTAAATATGCTCACTATTTGATAGTATTTCTTAGGCAACTGTTTATAGCTATTCAGCCAGAGGCTTTCCATGTAACTTATAGATGTTTCGCTTGTTGGCCTTAGCGCCAGCTTCACGTCTAGCTCCTCTAGACCGCCGTGCGTAACCCAGTAAACTTCATCTCTGAAACCTTTTATGTGCTCTTCCTCCTTTACCAACAGATCCTCGGGTATAAGCATTGGGAAAAGAACTTCCTCGTGTCCAGTGGAGTCCAGCTCGTTCCTCACGATCTCCAAGGTATTTTTTCTTATAGAAAAGCCATAAGGCATCCAGATTCCAACGCCTTTAACGGGGTATCTGCCATAATCATATATCTCCGCTTCCTTGAGAACCTTATCGAACCACTCGCCGAACTTGTCTCCTTGCTCTAGCATTGATTCATCCCCAAAACAACCATGATTTTTTTAATTTAAACGAAAGGGTTTTTTTGTATTCTGATTTTCTTGGCCCTCAACTGTAATAGACCTAAGGACGAGGTCAATCCGCATTTTGTAAAGTCTTAGAGGCAACGAGTACCATCATCGAGAAGGATTTAATTTGAGGAAAAGTAATAAAATTTTATTCCCCGCCTTCAAAGACGAGGTTTTTTGTTGTAAAACGATTTAATTTAAATCAAGATTATTATCAGAATTGCTACTATCAGCCCGTAGATCGCTATTCCTTCTCCTAGAGCGACGACTAATAGAACGTTACTGAATAGCTCCGGCTTCTCCGTTAGAGCGCTAAGGCCGGCTGACCCTGCTACGGCTACGGCATATCCTCCTCCGATGCCCGCCAGACTTACGGCCAAGCCTGCACCCAAAGCCTTATATCCCGCTACGCCAGTTTCAGCCGTTGTTGTCTGTGCAGAGGCCACAGAGACAAGAGCTGTAAGAGCAAACAGAGCAAGTATGCCATAGAACAACAATCTCAGGCCTTTCATCTTCCTTCGACCTCATAGAGACTGATATTATTAGATAGATGCGTCCTTTTAAATGTTGCTCCAGAGAGGATGTTAAACTTTTCGCAGACTTCCTCCCATTGGAAATGGACCCTCGGCCATAACGCGATATTATTTGTTATCATTTTGTCCCAGAAGAAGATTCTCTCTTGGCTTTTAACACCTTAAGCCTAGTGAACTCTTCCCTCATCCGCTCATCCAATATTAGCGAAATGTACTTTATAGTGCGCTCATAGTCCGGCATTATCGCATAATCTATAGAATTGATGAGGCGCTGGGTGCTTTTCAGCTCAGCTATCAGAGTATATATGGAATTCTCAAGCTCTATCAGCTTAAGCAGCTTCTCGAATGCATTGGCCAGCTCTTCTCTGGCCTCGAAGAAAGATGGTGGTAGGTCAGCTGGATAATTCATTTGAGGTATTGAGTCTTTGTTAAGGCTCAAGTATGGGGTCCTTACAGAAAATACGAGCTTGGTCTTGATAGAAATGCTTAGCCGTGGAGGTACACTATAGGATGCTTCAAGTGACCTTTTCATTCCAACTTCGACCAATACTTCACCGAACCTTTGATATGCTCTTTTCAAGTCCTCAGATGTCTTCGCATAGAGTTTTTCGTATTCGTCTATCATCGACCTAATATATAGCAGGAGGGCTGACCTCTTTTCATCTAGAACCTTCCGGATCCTTCTTATTAGCGCCAGATCTCTCTTCAGCTTTATTAGGTTTATCTTGGTTGGAAGTCTGCCTCTTTTATCTGAGCTCAAATCCTTACTACCTCATCCCTTCCTATAGTACTTTTCTATATATTGCGGTCTTACGTTCGTAAGTTCCGTTTCAGGTAATATCGAAAGCACGTTCCATGCTATATCAAGCGTCTCCTCGATGCTCCTGTTCTCCGTAGGTAATTGGTTTATGAAGGATCTCTCAAAGGCTTCTCCAAACCTCAAGTACTTCTTATCTGTAGGGCTTAAGCTTTCCTCACCAATGATCGTGGCTAAGCTCTTAAGCTCCTGCGATCTGCTATATGCAGCGTAGAGCTGGTTATACACGTCGTCATGGTCTTCCCTAGTCTTCCCAGGGCCTATTCCCTCCTTCATCAATCTCGAGAGGCTCATGAGAACGTTTATCGGAGGGTAAATTCCTCTGTTATAAAGCCCTCTGTCAAGGACTATCTGCCCTTCTGTTATGTACCCCGTTAAATCTGGTATTGGATGGGTTATATCATCGTTCGGCATCGAGAGTATTGGCATCTGTGTTATACTACCCTTCTTCCCGACGGTTCTTCCAGCCCTCTCGTAAATTGAAGCCAAGTCACTGTACATATATCCCGGATATCCTTGCCTACCCGGTATTTCCTCCCTAGCAGAACTAACCTCTCTTAACGCCTCGGCGTAATTTGTCATATCAGTTATGATAGCAAGCACATGCATGTCTCTTTCATAAGCTAAGTATTCAGCCAAAGTCAGAGCTACCCTAGGAGTCATAAGCCTAATCATCGCGGGCTCGTTTGCGAGGTTAACGAACATAGCCACTTTGTTTCTAGCGCCGGTTTCCTCAAAGAATTTCTTGAAAAAGAGGAACTCATCATATTTTACTCCAATGGCTGCGAAGACCACAGCGAACTGTTCATTTTCTCCTCTAACTACTGATTGCCTTGCGATCTGTGCTGCGAGTAAGTTATGAGGAAGCCCTCCACCGCTGAAGATCGGAAGCTTTTGCCCCCTTACGAGGGTATTCATTCCGTCGATCGCGCTTACCCCAGTTTGTATGAAGTCCTTTGGATAGGCCCTAGAAGTTGGGTTAAGGGGATCGCCGTTTACGTCCCTCTTTTCCTCTGCTACTATAGCAGGACCTCCATCTATAGGATCTCCCAAACCATTGAATATTCTTCCGAGCATATCCTCGGAGACTCCCAGCTCTAGCGTCTTCCCCAAGAACCTAACCGAAGTACCTGTGGTGGATATACCCGTAGTTCCCTCGAAAACTTGGATAACAGCTACACCCGTGCTAACATCCAGAACTCTCCCCCTTCTCTTCTCACCAGAGCTCAACTCGATCTCTACTAACTCATCATAGGATACGCCGGACGAGGCCTTCACGAAAATGAGCGGGCCTTTTATCATCATTACTTCCTTAGACTCTAGAACGCCCGATAACCTTTTTTTATCTTTTATATGAGCAGACATCTTGTAATCACCTCGCGTGCTGCAGACCTTTGAGCTTTTCTAGTATCTTTTCAACTAAAGCATCGAACTCTTCAAGCTTGTCATGCGGAATCGTATATCTTCCTCTCATGAGCTGGGCTACGAGGTCAGTGATGACCGGTTCTACCTCTGCCATTGTGATTGTTCCCTGAGAAATAATCGAGCTTATCGCTTCATGAACGGTTAGAATCGAGCGTAGCATTTTATACTGCCTCTTTGGGTCTGAGAACGCATCAATAGGATCAAAAGCGTTCTGCTTTAAAAATCCCTCTTTCAAGAGCCTCGCTGTGAAGAGAACTAGCTTGTCTGTCTCGCTTAGCCCTTCGGTTCCAACGAGCCTAACTATCTCCCTCACTTCATTTTCTCTGTATAAAATATTTAAAGCTTTCTTTCTGTCCTCTGCCCACATCTCATTTACGTTCTTCCTCCACCACTCACTCACCGTATCAGCATATGCGCTATAGCTTAGCAACCAGTTTATCGCTGGATAATGTCTAGAGTATGCCAGCGCTGTATCCAAGGCCCAGAAAACCCTCACGAACCTCCTAGTATGGCTAGTAACGGGCTCTGTGAAGTCTCCTCCTGGAGGTGATACGGCTCCCCCTAATGTAACAGACCCAACCCTACGGGGATCGCCGAGAGCAACTACTCTTCCCGCTCTTTCATAGAACTCCGCTATCCTTGAGGCTAAATAGCTCGGGTATCCCTCTTCCGCCGGCATCTCTTCAAGCCTACCCGCTATTTCTCTTAGAGCCTCGGCCCACCTGCTAGTGGAGTCGGCGACCAGCAACACATCATACCCTTGATCCCTATAGTACTCGGCCATTGTAACCCCCACATATATACTGGCCTCTCTGGCGGCAACAGGCATATTGCTAGTATTTGCTATGAGTATTGTCCTATCCATCAACGGTCTTCCAGTCCAAGGATCCTTGTACTCTGGGAATCTCTCAAGCACCTCAGTCATTTCGTTCCCTCGTTCGCCACAACCAATGTAGATGACGACTTTTGCCTCGCTCCACTGAGCTAACCCGTGAAGAGTCACGGTTTTTCCGGTTCCGAAACCACCCGGTATAGCGGCAGTCCCGCCCTTTGCTATCGGAAAGAGAGTGTCGATTATCCTGAGGCCCGTGATCAGCGGTTCCGTGGGCTCAAGCTTGTCCAGATAAGGTCTGGGAAGTCTTACTGGCCAAGTATGGTAGAGACGGAGAGGAATCTTCTTCCCATCGCTTTCTACTTCACCTATTATATCCTCTACAGTATATTCCCCTTCAGATTGAATCTCCTTGAGGATCCCATGGACATTCGGCGGAACCATTATTCTGTGCTCAATTAGTTCTGTCTCCTTCACTGTACCAATAACAGTTCCGCCAGATAACTTTGTCCCTGGCTTAGCTTGTTGGTTTGGCACAAAATGCCACTTCTTGTCTCTAGGCAAGGCTGGAAGCTTTACGCCCCTTTTAACGAATATCGACTTACTCAGCTCTCTTATTCCTTCAAGTGGCCTTTGCACTCCATCGTAGATTTGACTCATGAGCCCTGGGCCCAGCTCTACTGCTAATGGGTTTCCTGTGCCTCTTACCGGATCTCCAGGCATAAGGCCAGATGTTGATTCATATACCTGGATATAGGCGACGTCGCCTTCGATTCTTGAAACCTCCCCGATGAGACCCTCGCTTCCTACTTCAACTACCTCATACATCTTTATGCCTGCCATGTCTTCCGCAACAACGAGTGATCCCGATATCCTCCTTATTCTACCTAATACGCTCAAATCGGATCAATCCTCCTCGAAGATGGTCTTTTTAGCAACGCTCATTAGCTCATCCTTCATGAGCTCAAAAGTTCTTTTCAATGTATAGTCCTGCGAAATTCCACTTTCAGAAAAGACTAAAATGAAACCTCCGCTTTCTTCTGGGAGATCCGTTTTGAGATCTATTTCCCTGTCGGCGGAGATCTTCTTCAATATCTTTTCGAAAACTTTTCTTTCCTGTGACTCGATGTGGAGCTCAACTCTACCTCTTGGAGAAGCTTCTAGGATCTTCTTAAGGGCTGAAGCATATAACTTCTCCTTTTCTCTTTCGCTCATGCCAAATATTCTATCCCTTGCTTTTGATACTGCCTCTTCTAAGATCTCGTTCCTCCTTTTTTGTGCATGCAATCTTACCTGTAAGTCTAGAGAGGACTCTAGGCTTTTGAGAGAATCATTATATGATGCGAAAAGCTCTTCTAGCTTAGATGTTGTTTCCGCTCTCAGCTTCTTGTATCCATCATCCAGAAGAGAGAGCGCATCCTTCTTAACCGATTCTAGATACTCTGAATACTCTTTGACTATCTTTTCCACCACGGCACCAGTTAACCTTTCGGGTTTTCCCCCTTCCACCTAGACCACCTGAAACACGAGCTTTTAATTGGTTACTCTCTCCATAAAAAACTTAGCATGTTCTTCTAACCAAACCCTAGAGCTTTTAGGACAAGTTCTCTAATGTTGGATGGAGCAAATTCGCTTCTAGGTGAGGGAATTAGGAATATGATCTTGCCCGTTTTTCTTCTTATTCTATCTATTTCCTTTGCAATTACTTCTCCTAGATCTTTCTCCACAAGGATAAGAGAAATGTCAGAACGATTGGCATATGTATCAATGAGTTTAGCGGCCTCGTTTGGGTTGCGTTGAATCTCCCCGAGGCACCCTAGGCTCCTATACATTGCAACGATATCGGGATTTCCTATGACTACAATTTTTCCTGTTCCTGGGTCAGGGCTCGTGCTCAAGGGTTTATACACCTTTTGATTTCTCAACTAACACATAGTACTAAATCTTTTTCCTTATTATAGGTGAACTACCCAACTCTTAAGAACGGGGCATTCTCACCACGCGATGAGGATTTCCCCCTTCTTCCAGGAAACTTACTATACACGCTCTCGGAGAAGGGTATGTATAGCATAGGCATCCTTTCCACAGGCTCTAATGGCAGGAGCACTGATATTTATACCATAACTGGTTGTTCACCATCTGAAGGGCTTTGGAGTATACTAATTCCTTCCCTTCAACTTTAAAGTTTTTCAACATGTCCTGCGTGTCCTTAAGGGTTTTTCTTTCCTTCTTTTCTCGCCTTGTTCGCCACATCCAGAAGGATATTGTGCCTTAGCCTCAACTTGCACTGCCCTAAGCAGCTTTTCTTCCGCTTTTCTAGTTAAGTAAATCCTGTATTTGAACGAGAGCTATGCCTTGTCATTCTTTTCCTTGGCTCTCCGCATATCTTTCTTAATATTTATTATAACTAAAAAAGCATTTCTATAAGGGGCTATCCATAACTTCCATTAGAAAGGGAACTTAGCTCCTTAATCCCCAATAACGTTAAAGGTTCCTGCTCAAAAATCAATCTAGAAGAATATTGAGAGCTGTTTTTATTGGAGAAAATGGTATCCCCGTACCAGAGTAGAATTTGCTGAACCACTCATAATAGTGTAGCCTCAGCGAATGTGCGAATACTATTATCCCTTCTAGGCCAGCCGCTAAAAGGTTACCAAGAGCGTAGACAACTATACCCATAGCCGAACCAAGCACTCCACCCATAAGCAATTCTGCTAATACAGTGAAGCTGTACATCAGTCCGGCATGGGCTACACTTAGACCTAGAATCCTCAAGAAGCTAGCAGTATTTCCAATCATCATGAGAATTGTGTCAAACATTTCCATGAAGGACAATATAATAGCAGAAGATATCGAACTCTCCTCTTTATGCTTAATTAAATGGAGAATTGGCTCACCTATAAATATTAGGATTAAGCTCATAGATGCCCCCCATTTTACTAGGAGGCTTTGTATTGTGCTGCTACCTCCAAATATAGCGCCATAAATTATTCCCCCAGCTTCTGAAGCATTATATAAAATGAATGGATAAAGCGCGAAGGTGAAGGCCAAGAACTTAGGTAATCCTATAGTAGCAGCGTGTAAAAGGTCTCTTGATATAATATTATTTAACAATCCAAGGAATGTTCCCAATATGAGCAAGGAGGCCCCAAGCTTAAGGGATAAATTTATCATTATATAAACTGCGCTGCTTCCACCTTCAAATGGGCTCGGCAATACCGGGTGCCCGTGCCATAATATCTCTGAGATTTTTGTGAGTGGACCGAAGAATTCTCCTGCTAGTATACCAGTTATTATGCTAGCCCCGCCCAAATAAAGTGCAAGTAAACCCGTGTTCTTCCAACCTTCTCTACCTTTAGCATTCTTTAACATAAAGTACCCAAATAACATCACTAGTAGTCCATGGCCTGCATCGGGGAACATGAGAGCAAATATTATGGGAAAGGTTATCGCTACCATGACCACCGGGTAGATTTCGTTCATCTTAGGAGCCCCATAGTTGTCAACTAGCATCTTAAATGGTCTCAGAGGTTTTGGCACATTTATTGAAGATGGAACCTCACTTACATTGAATCCTCTCTCCACTCTATTAGAGAAAACAAGGACGTCGTCTTTGAGCGCTTTTTTCAATATTTTTTCCAGCTTCTTTATTTCATTCATTGGTACAAATCCTCTAGTTATTATAAAATAATCTGTAAATTTGGACATTGATAGAACCTTTATTGCCTCATAGGCAGTTGACGCTTTAGCATAAAGCTCGACCACCATATTTTTATACTTTCCTAGCTCAGCTCTGCTATTCTCAATCATATCCCCCAACGATTCTAGCCTTTTCCTTATTTCCTCGCACGCAACACTAGGGTTACCGGGAAGACCTTCAGGAAGCTCAAGCTCCTTAAATCCAATAGAGAAGAGAATCCTCTCGGTATTTTTTTCATCCTCTTTTTTCGTTGCTACAACAGCAAGAAGCCTCTTTTCGTCTAGTTGTTCCAAGAAGATATAGCTCTCGCTAAAAGCTTTCCTAGCCTTTTCCGCTTGATCTATAGGTAGCTCTCCGACCTTTATGGAGAATAACCTGAGCTCTGAGAGTTTCTGCAGTTCAATATCCAGCTGGCACAAAGGTTCGAGTTTCCTTAGGGTGTCCGAGAGCTTCTCTGCCTGTTGTTTCGTCTCTTTTATTTTACTGATTAAAGGGTCTATCTTGGATTCAAGTGACGAGATTTCCTTAATTATTTCCCTCGAAAAGTCAGCCCAATTATCTACTTTCAAGGTACCGGTAACATTAGGTGAAAATTCTCCAAACTCTTTCAAATATTCAACGATCTTATTAACTTTGGAGCGGAGTTCAAATGAAATTTTCTGATAAGAGCCATCATAGTTCCCCTGGATAGATGAATCGACCGTTATAGGGTGGAATATTCCGGATGAGAGTAATGCTGAGGTAAGTTTGCTTGAGTTTTCTTTTAGAGTCATCAGAACTATATCAACAATTTCCCTTGAAACGAACATTACTGACCTCCTCCCCGCTCTAAAGGGCGAGG
>JAEMPT010000081.1 GCA_022759165.1 Thermoprotei archaeon | reverse complement strand
ATACACGTAGCCCATGACCAGGAAGAGGCGATGGCAGTGGCGGACAACATAATGCTTTTGAACAATGGGAGGATAGTGCAGAGCGGGAAACCAACGGAAATATATAGGAAGCCGAAGGACATCTTCGTTTTCGGATTCATAGGACACAGCAATATGCTCCCCGCTGAGCTTTTGGGAGTGGAGGGAGCGGAGCTGGTGGGATTCAGACCCGAGGATGCGAGATTGGTGAGATCGGGAGGCGTATTGAGCGGAAAAGTGAAGAGGGTTCAATATCTTGGAGCATATAAGCTCGTTGATGTCGAGGTTACGAATGGGAAAATCGTGCAAGTGAGGGTTACGCCTAACGAGGATTGGAAGGAGGGAGAACCTGCTGGAATTGAGATTCCGAGATCCTCTCTCATCCTTTTCAAGGATGGCGTTTCTGTACTGGCATGAATTTTTGCGAATGTTTGAAGAGGAAGCTTTGATTTTTAAAAATTTTTTCATAGAGACATATTTGGAAGAATCATGTTTTATAGTAAAGGATAGAAAGATGAATTCGATGGCAGCGGTGCTTGAGATTGCAGAGCGATGAGGCTTATGTATCGATCGAGGAGCTTTCAGCGGGTTATACGAAGCCTGATGTGATCCTGGGGGCGAGCTTGAGGGTAGGAAAAGGCGAGGGCGCGCTTATCGCAGGACCTTCAGGTTCCGGAAAGACAACGCTTTTCCTAGCGATGACGGGTGTATTGAGCCATCTGCTCGAAGGAAAGGTGGAGGGTAAAGCGTCGATAGGAGGATTGGATCCCCTGAAGCTTGAGGATTACGAGCTTCTGCCTTCGAAGATAGGGATAGTTTTGCAGGACCCAGAGAAGCAAATAGCTATGCCCACCCCGATCGACGAGCTCACATTCATTCTAGAGAACTTCGGCTATTCCCGGGAAGAGGCGGAAAAGAGGGCAGCCGAGGCTCTTAAATCTGTTGGTCTTCAAAGCAAAGCGAATTTCCATGTGGAAAATCTATCGGGCGGGGAGAAGAGGAGGCTCACGATAGCCGCTTCAACAGTTCACGATCCTCCAATCCTTCTCATGGATGAGCCTACAGCTTCGATCGATCCCTGGGGGATAGCGGAGATAAGAGGGCTTATAAGGTCCTCGCTGGATAAAGGAATGGCTGTTCTCCTCATCGAGCATAAGCCAGTCTTCTTCAAGGACCTTTTCAAGAGAATCTACATCCTGAGAGGAGGAAAGCTAGATAAGTTCGAAGAGAAGGATGAGATGAGCATTCGAGATGTTGATTTCTCTGTTAAGGAGTGCGGAGAGGAGAAGGGAAAAGACATTGGATCTGGAAAGAGGGTGATCGAGGCGAGAGATCTAGCTGTAGGCTATGGAAGGGCCATTCTTAGAGCGGAAGAGCTGGAGATGAGGGAGGGGGAAATCGTAGCGATCGTGGGGCCGAACGGATCGGGGAAGACGACGATCCTCAAGACCATAGCCGGCTTCATAGGACCAATCGAAGGAGAGATCGTTGGAGAGAGAAGGAGGTTCTATGTCCCTCAATTTCCGGATATGCTCTTCATAAAGAGAACGGTGGAGGAGGAGCTGAGAGACCAAAAGATGGATCCTAGGGCGAGGGGATCTCTCAAGGACCTTTTTCCATGGTACAGCTCTTTGAAATCATCGAATCCGTTCAGGCTGAGCCACGGGCAGAGGAGGTGGCTCTCCATACTCATCGCTTTGGGCTACGATCCGAGCGTTCTTCTTCTGGACGAGCCATCTAGCGGTCTCGATCTGATTCTATATAATAAGCTCGTTGATCTTCTTAAGAGAGTGAAAAATTCAGGGAAAAGCGTCATGATATCTACGCACGACCCCAGGCTCATAGTCGATTTAGCTGACAGGGTATATTATATTCAAGATGGGAGAATGGCCGAAAAAGGCAAGAGCGAAGCATGCTCTGAGCTTTATGAGGTGGCTGGCGTTGTCAGATAAGATGCTGAGCCCTGGAGCTGGCTTCATATACGCTCTCTCCCTCACAGCCCTTGCATTCATACTGAGATCGGAGATCGTACTCTTAGCGATGGTTATTCCTAACTTTCTGTTGAGCCTTTACTACGGTAGGAAAAAGGTAGCATGGGTCTACGTTCTAATCCTGATATCGGCGCCAGGCATATTTCTAAACGCTTTGTTCTTTTCGAACTATGGTACTCTGTATACGACAATTCTCGGTAGACCGATTTACTCCAACTGCATCTCTTCGTTTCTCATCGTTTTTCTGAGGATAGCGGTCATAGGATCCGTGGGCGCCTTCTTCGTTTCCTATTATACCCCGATGGAAATCGTGAAAGGGCTTGAAAAAGAGCTTCATTTCCCTAAGGGAATAGCTTTCTCCGTCGCATACGCTTTCCGCCTGATGCCTCTCATATCTAAGGACTTCAGTGAGATAAGAAAGGTCAGGAAGCAAAGAGGTTACAGGGCCTTTCCTCTGACTGCGGAAGAGTTCATTACTTATGCTGCACCTCTTCTGAGAATATCGTACGAGAGGGCATTTTGGACGGGGGTGGCGATGGAGCTGAGAGGGTTCAGGCTCAGAGGGAAGAGGCGCATTTCCTCGAGAGAACAAGCTAGATTTGAAAAGTGAGAGATAATCGAGATTTCTCCAAAGAAGAGCTTTTATCTTATTACCTATTTATAAAAAAGTTAATAATTGAGATATAACATATTTTTAAGCGGTGAGAACGTGAGGAGACCATCATATACTGCGATAGATTACGCTGTGCTGGGTGCAATAGCTGTAGCTTTCGGAATAATGTTTGCTCCGTGGTGGACGGTTTATTACGGGCTTAAATCCGCGCTTGGGCCGATACCTGCTAAACTCATCACATACGGTCTCTGGTTCTTTCCAGCACCACTTGCAGCGGTTATTCTTAAAAAGCCCCTTTCCGCGTTCATGGGGGAGACACTAGCTGCGCTCGTCGAGTCACTTATACCGAATGCGGGCGGCTTCACGAACCTAATATATGGGCTAGCTCAGGGAGCATTCAGCGAGATCGCGTTCGCAGCAGGAAGGTACAAGAGATTCGGTGCCCTCATCTCAGCGTTATCAGGTGCTCTTGCTGGAATACCTTCTGTTTTGCTTGATGCCATTCTATACTCGAGCATTTATCCGCTGGGTTATATGATATACATCATAATTGCGGTCATGGCTAGCGGGGCTATATACGGGTATTTGGCCTACCTCGTTGGAAAGGTAGTCAAATGATCTTTTTCAGCGAAATCCTTTTTATGTCATTTAAGACATAAAAATCTAAAAAGCTGAAAGGAGGCGATTTTCCATCGAAACAAAGAAGGCTACGGCCGAAGAAAAGGAGCTTTCTAGCCATGAGAATTTGGGAAAGGATGATAGCAACGGGAAAAGATTGAAGTCAAGCTCAGCTGTGTGGGAAGAGGCACTTGAGCAGGAATTCATCTACGCAATAGGTCATTTAAACCATGTTGAGCAGCACTTGATAGAGGCTGACTCAAGCATAGAGCTCCCTATCTTTTCAGCTTTAGTCAATGAATTCAGGGAACTAAGAAAATTGACTGGGCAAGTCCTCTTCAACGTCGAGAGCATAAAGTCTGAGAAAGGCGGAAAAGAGCAGAGAAATGCTTGGGAAAGCATATGGTGCGCATTGAAGCACTCGTCCACTGCGCTCATACATTTGGATGAGTGCATCGAGAAGATGATAAGGGAGATCTCTTATCTAAAAAGCGAAAAAGAAAGGGTAGAGTGGATGCAGAGCATTAGATCTCTTCTCGATGCTAGGAGGAGGACGATGGAAGGGATCATGAGCATGATTAAAACTGGGAAAGAGAACAGCGACCTCATAAAGGAGGGGGAAGTGAGGTGCAGGGAAGATCTATGCCTAGAAGAGATGGAGAAAAACATGTAGGCTTAGCATATGCGCTTATAACGTTGCAGGATTCATGCAAAGACCCTTCTGAGAAGCTCAAGCTAAGGAGGCTTCTCTCTGGGAGCACGGCAGTTATAAACGGGAAAAAATACAGATCAAGGGGCTTAGTTTACAAGCATCGCGGGGAAAGAGTTGGGAGAGGCGTCTACATAGTTCCCAAGGATGAGGTCGAGGAGCTATCTTCAGAGCTGAAGGAGAGGAACTTGGAAAAATGCATCAAGATAATTGACATATGCGAATGCACCTGCATTTAGAGCTTCTTGTTCCTCATTAGTTTTCAGGCGGTCTTCGCATATAGCTCGTTTATGCCAGAGACTGCTTATTTTTTGCTAAAGACTTCCCCAACTCATATGCTTTCCTCGAGGATTCTATCGCTTTCTCGCTCCCAAGCACTTCCCTCATAGATTCTAAGATGACTTTGTCCTCGAATAGGTTAGAGATCGATACGAATGCACCGAGGATCGCGGCATTGACGGCTTTTATAGTGCCAGCGGCTCTTCTGACCTCATCGGGGTCTATGAATATGATTTCATTCGATGCGAAAGACTTGAGAGTTTCAATGTATTGCGAATAGTTAGGTTTTGACTTAGAAGCCTCGAGCGACATGGAGATAGGTGGTTTGACCTCGAGCGATGCAATGGTCCTACCGTTTTCCCTAAGGTATCCAAGGTTCCTCGTGCACTCGATAAGCTCTAGGCAAAGTAGATAGTCAGCTTCTCTAAGTGAAAATACCGGAGAATATACTTTCTCTCCTAATCCTATTCTGACGAAGCTCTTAACGCTCCCAAACCTCTGCGCCATCCCGAGCGTTTCTCCCGTAGCTACACTATATCCGGAGATTCCCGAGGCCACCGCAATCATCCTAGAGAGCGAAAGACCTCCTTGCCCCCCAACTGAAGATATGAGTATGTTGATCCTATTCCCCATTTTAATCACCCCTAACTATGGCGTCCGTCGGGCAATATTTCGCGCACAATCCGCAACCATAGCAGTCGTCCTCTATTATTCTGACCTTTCCGTTCTCAGTTACATAGAGTGCGGGGCAGCCTGTTGCCCTTATGCATGCGAGGCATCCGGTGCATAAATCTTCCTTGACCGTATAATATCCGGGCCTTCCCTTCCTTCTCTGCTCGTAGATAGCACAGGGGGCTCTAGCTATCAAAACGTTTACTCCTTTTTTCTTCAATAGCTCCGCTACAGCAGATGCCATCTCATCCAAGTTGTATGGGTCGATAATCCTCAGCTCATCCACTCCAATTCCCCTGACCACGTCTTCTATCTTAATCTCTTTCGTCTTCCTCCCAGTCTCTGTTTCAGACCAAGAAGGAGTAGCTTGATGGCCCGTCATTGCTATAACGCTATTGTCCAAAATGACGACGAGCATATCCACCCTTTTGTTCACTGCCTCTATCAATGGAGGTATGCCCGTGTGGAAAAAGGTGGAATCTCCTATAGTAGCTATTACCGGTTTATCGAAACCGGACAGCTTCATTCCTATAGCCATGGATATGCTCGCTCCCATGCTGTGCTCAGTCCATATGGCGGAGAGAGGTGGATAGACGCTTAGGGCGTAGCAGCCTATGTCTCCGAAGATCGGCACATCTTTTCTTTTGAACCCAGCCTTTGAAATACCCGTGAGGATCGCTAGGTAGCTATTCCTATGCGGGCATCCTGGGCAAAGAGGAGGTGGTCGAGATGGCACGTGAAGCTCCGTTTTCATTACATCTTCCTCTTTTTTTCCGAATATGAAGGATCTCACTATTTCAGGTGAGAGCTCGCCTTCGAGCGGGAGAAATCCATCAATTTTCCCCTTGATTTTCACGTTCAATAAGTTGAGCTCCTTAGCGTAAGACCTGATCGTGAGCTCAAGGAAGGGGTCGAGCTCTTCTACTACTAAGACTTCGTTGCATCCTTCAAGAGAGCGAGCTAGAAAGTTCAGCGGAGGAGGAAAAACCAATCCCAGTTTGATGATCCTGATATCCCGATTTTCCATGGAAACTGACTCCTTGACATATTGGTATCCTATCCCTTCGGTTACGATGCATTTTCTCCCATCCCCCTCGAGGGAATTGAGAAAGAGGTCCTCGCTGATCTTCTCCGTCTCTTTTAGCCTGGAATCCAGCCATTTGTGCCTTTCAAAGTTCCAACTCATCCCAGCCCTGACGAACCTCTCGGGATTTTTCTCGAATTTTTGATATCTCTTCGGGATCTTTCGATCCCCTAGGATTACTTCTCCGATGGAATGATTGACCCTGGTCGTTGTCCTCAGTATAATGGGTAGCTGGAGGCGCTCGCTTAGCTCGATACCTTTAACAGTGAAGTCCTTGGCCTCCTGAGAGTTGGAGGGAGAGATGATGGGTAGCTTTGCCAGAGGCCCATACCATCTGCTGTCCTGCTCCGTCTGAGTTGTTATTGGCCCCGGATCGTCGGCGACGAGTATAAGCAATCCGCCATCTACTCCAGAATAAGCAGCTGATAAAAGCGGATCAGAAGCTATGTTGAGACCGGGCCCTTTCATAGTCACTAGGCTCCTCGCCCCCCCTATTGAGGCGCCAATTCCAATTTCTAATGCGACCTTTTCGTTCACCGCCCACTCCGCATATATCTCCGAACCATATCTCTGTAGGGTCTCTATTACCTCACTAGATGGAGTCCCAGGATAGCCTACGGCCAATGCCACTCCAGCCTCCAATGCTCCTCTCGCGATGGCCTCATTTCCCATAAGAGCTACCCTGATTCCCTTAGACATTTTCAAAGGATTGAGTTCCAAACGTATCACCGCCTATATAAAGCAAGGTTAAAGCTTGAAAAAAGGCCAGCGAAACAATTATTTTTTCGCTTTACTTATAAATAACTTTATCAATATAAAAAATACTGTTTCCTTCAAGTGTTACATGCGCTTCCAAACATGGTCCTTAACTTTTCGCTCGCGATGATGAGGAAATTCGACGCTCATTGAACAGAAAACTTTTGGTATTGAAAAATTAGTGATAGCTATGCGGATTTTTCCAAGGCTAGTATAGCTCTTGCCAAGTTCGAGGAGGAAGAGACCACGGGAATGTGAGAAGAAACTTGCTTCATGACCTCTCTGCTTCCAGCTCCTGCGAACAAACCTATAGTTGGAAGGGAGAAGCTCTTCGATGCGTTTTTCACCGCATTACCTATCTTCTCAGGTCCCTCGGCCGCTGTGGGGACATATATCAGAACCGATATATCGAACTCCTTTTTTATTTCCTCGTTTCTGAGCACCTCTAATGCGTCATCTATTGAAGAGTCTCCACCTAGGTCAAGTGGGTTGGCCAATTTCACCTTTTTCCTGAATCTTTGGGGGAGAATCTCAATCAAACTTGGTTCGACAATTTTTATTCCAAATTCGTCCATAAATGATGCCGCGATTACCCCCACTCCACCTGAATTGGTCACTAGCAGCGGTCTGATACCTTTCCCTCTTATCTTTATTCTTCTAAGCACCTCGCATACCTCCGCCAGCTCATCGATATCTGATGCTAAATATCCTCCTGCTTGGTTAACCGCCGCCTTGAAGATAGAGTAGTCAGATGCGATTCCCCCCGTGTGTGAACTAGCTGCCTTTATGCTTGTTTCCCCTCTCCCTCCTTTCAGTATGCATATTGGTTTTCCCCTTTCCCTCAGTAGCTTCAGGGAGCTTAGAAATCTTCCCCCTTCTCTCACCCATTCTACATATGCTACAACGCTTTCAGTTGAGCTGTCGTAGGCTGCATACTCAAGGGCCTCCTCTACTCCTACGTCGAGGGAATTGCCCAAGCTAAAGAAAAAGGAGGCTCCAGATGATAGATCTGCCAGATAGGAGATCAGGGCTCCACCCACTGCTCCGCTTTGAGCTATGATCCCGACTCTTCCCTTAGTAGGAGGGATCTCAATGCTAGCGTGGAGATCGAAAGAGCTAAGAGAGATCCCAGCGGAGTTCGGCCCTATGATTCTAGGTCCTTTGCTTCTAGCTAAGCTCTTTAAAGCGTTCTGGTCTCCCTCCATGCTGGATGAAATTATTACAGCCAATTTTGTGCCAAATTTAGAAGCCGAATTTATCAGGGAAGCTATTTCGCTCCCTGGAGTCGCGATCACTAAAATGTCTGGTGCTTGGGGCAGATCTTCGATGGAACGGTAAGCTTTGATCCCTAGAACAACATCGTATTTTGGATTTATGGGGTATATCCTCCCTTTAAAACCCCAGGTCAAGATATTTTTCAAAATCGTGTTACCAACTTTCCCTTCTACAGGGGAAGCTCCAGCTATCGCTATCGAATCCGCTTTACTTAGAGCTTCTATTAAGTGCAAGCTGACCACTCTTCTATTTTTAATTATTTAGATTCAACTTGAGCTAAAAGCTTTTCATCTTCTTCTTTTTTTAAGTTCAACAGTTTCCCATACAGGCTTTCCATTCATGAAGGAAACGATTGCATCTACGGTAGAATGATCCATGCATTTTATAGCTTCATTCGTTGCGTAAGCTACGTGGGGGGTTATCAAGACGTTTGGGAACTTTAAGAGAGGATGTTCCCCTTCCAACGGCTCCCCCTCAACGACGTCCAGCCCAGCGAAACTTATCTTTCCTATGCTGAGGCCCTCGATCAATGCCTCAGTATCAATTATTGCGCCTCTCGCTGTGTTAACGATTATTACCCCGTCTTTCATTGCCTCGATCTCTTTTCTCCCAATCATATGATAAGTCTCCTTGGTAAGCTCGGCGTGAATTGAGATGGCATCGCTTTGCCCGAGCAGTTCCTTAAGATCTTCGAAAGGTATATTTCCTTCCTCCTCTATTTTACTGCTCGGCACATAAGGATCGTATACGAGAACCTTCGTTCCGAATCCTTGCTTCAAGATCTTAGCCAGCCTGCTACCAATATATCCATAGCCTATTATCCCAATAGACATTTCCCTGAGGCTAGGGGAAAAGAAGTAACCTCCGCTCTCTCCGACCTCAGCCCATTTCCCTTCAGAAACCCAACCTCTTGCTTTCCATAGCTTCTTTGCCCCCTCCATAATGAGTGAAAGAGCATGTTCAGCTACAGCTTCGTTTTCGCACCAGCCTGGAACCCTTGCAACGATGACACCCTTCTCTGAAGCAGCTTCTATGTCAACGTTGTCGTATCCCCTTCCATGAACGAAAACCAGTTTTACGTCATTATTGAAATCGAAGAAAGTTCGACCGAAAGTAGGCATCATGGGCTCGGTTATCACGATGTCGAATCCTTTAAGCTGTTCAGCAAGCTCCCTTTCATCGCTAGAACCGTAGATTTCGGCCGTTTCAGCTAAATTTTTGAGCCTATTCTGGCTATCTGTATAAAGGCCAAACAATTCTAGCTTCGGATATCTAACGACCGCAACTCTCATTTGACACACCTTTTTAAACTGTTTTTCTTCTTCTTTTAAAATTGTTCTACGCGATAATTCGAAGTTTTAATAGCAGGTAATACGATGGAATGCGAAGATTTAACTTATACCTAAATAAACGAAAAATCTATCGAACCATTATTGATAATGTTTTTATTTTATCATAAAGCGAAAAATCGCCAAGCAATGGACGGAATTTCTAAGAATAGCTTTTCGCAAATCATTATGATTTTCAGCGATCGTTAAAAACATTCGTTTTTTAAATATAAATCGATCAATAGTAAAGGGGTGGTAGTATGTTGGACAAAATTGCAGAAGAAGCAAAAAAGATAGTTGGTGAAGGATACGTAGTTTCAGACCCAAGGATTTTGGAGCCTTACCTTTACGATAAGACTGAACCTCACGTTAGACCAAAACCTGCTAGAGAGGTAATATTGATAAAGCCCGGTTCCGTTGAGGAGGTTTCTGAAATAGTAAAGCTCGCCTACAGTGAAGGCGTTGCCGTATTTCCAAGAGGTGGAGGTACTGGGCTTGCCGGAGGAGCGATTCCCACGAAGCCAGGTATCATATTATCCCTCGAGAGGCTAAACAAATTGAGCATAGATAGAGAGAATATGGTTGCTGATGCTGAAGCGGGAGTGACCCTCGGAAGGCTCATCGAAGAGTCAGAGAAATTTGGGCTTTATTTTCCTCCTCATCCAGGAGATGAGGGGGCCCAAATTGGCGGTCTGATAGCATGCAATGCCGGAGGGTCTAGAGCCCTAAGACATGGCTCGATGAGAAGCTCTGTTCTCGGCATGCAAGTCGTACTGCCAAACGGAGAATTGGTTAATGTTGGAAATAAAACTATAAAGAACAACATGGCATCGAACTTCCTTCATCTATTCATCGGGAGCGAGGGATCTCTCGGAATAATCGTGAGATCCTTCCTCAGGCTTTACCCTAAGCCTATGCACTCCGCGACGATTCTAGTACCCTACGGAAACGTTGAAAAGGCTGTTGACTCCGCAATGAAAATGCTATGGGCAGGCTATGTCCCTCTCTCTCTAGAGCTAGTTGACTCTCGTTCGATGAAGAGAACTGCGGAGTACTTGGGATTAGGATGGAAATACGGCGAGGGGGAGGCTTTTCTGATGGTCGTAGTATCCGAGCCGAATAAGGATATGCTCTATGCGGAGATCGAGGGGGTATCAGCTATTTTATCCGAAGGTGCATCTGGCGAACCCATACTGGCTGAAAGAAAGGAGGAACAAGATGAGATCCTTAAGATAAGAAGCGAGATATATTCAGCATATGAGAAAAATCTGTTCGAAGGTTTAGACGTGTCAGTACCAATAGGGGAAGCGATAAGGTTCATTGATTCTTTGAAGAAAATCGAGGAAAAGTACGGGGTAAAGTTTCCGATTGTAGCGCATCTAGGCGATGGAACATTCCACCCAGACATTTTAATGGATAGTCTGGATAGGGAGAAGCTCATAAAGGTCAGGGAAGAAGTATACGAGGCTGCTGTTTATCTAGGCGGTAGCATCACGGGTGAGCATGGGATAGGATATACGAGAAAGCCTTATGCTGATAAATACATGGATGATGGTCTCAAGAGGTTGATGATTGCAGTTAAGAGAGCAATCGATGAGAGAGGTATCATGAATCCGGAGAAGTTCATTCCATAGGTTTTTAAAAAAAAGATTATTTTGTGGTTAATTCGATCCCCGGAATGGCGAGTCTCCTCTCTATCCCCCTGAAGAATACGACGAGGACGCTTATCATAACTAGGTAGACGACCGCAAGTGTGGTGAAGGTCTCCACTGGTCTAAAGTATAGGGAGTTAAACGTCTTAGTTACTGCAAACATCTCAGGTACTCCCACTACGAAGGCGAGGGATGAGTATTGGACAAGATAGATCAGCTCATTCGTTATGCCTAAAAATGCCCTCCGAACAGCTTGGGGAAGAATTATATAAAGTACCTCTTGGAGTTTCGTCATGCCTATGGATCTTGCTGCAAGCGATTGCCCGATGTCTATGGACCTTATCGCGCCTCTCACATACTCCGATTGATACGATCCCGAGCATAATATGAAGCCAATAACGGCGGTCCAGAAGGGTGGCACATAGATGCCGAAGTCTGACAGCCCAAAAAATATCAGGAGCAAAGTAACTAGGACGGGGAAGCCCCTGAAGGTTATAACTATAGCCGAGGCTATTCCCCTAATGATTACATTGCCGTAGACTCTAGCAGTTCCCAGCGCTATACCCAAAAGGACGCTGATTGGCATAGATATCGCCAATATCTCCAGGGTAACCAATATCCCTTTGGCGAGAGTATGCAGGAAATCGGGCCAGAAGGTCGTTCCATTTCACCCCTTCCTAGAATAGATAGATGCGATGTATTTTTTCACCATATCGTGTTTAGGGTTAGCGAATACCTCCTCCGGCGGTCCCTGTTCAACTATCTTACCGTTGTAGATGAAGAGAAGTTCATTGGCGACCTCAAGGGCGAAATGGAGCTCATGTGTGACTATTAGGCTGGTCATGCCGGCAGTGGAAAGCTCTTTGATTACCTGGAGCACCTCTCCGACAAGTTGCGGATCCAGGGCAGATGTTGGTTCATCGTATAGCATTATCGAAGGCTTCATTGCTAAAGCTCTTGCTATCGCCACCCTCTGCTTTTCCCCGCCTGAAATCTGAGCAGGATATTTGTTCCATAATGTATTCGGAATGTGTACTTTTTCCAGTGCCGAAGCAGCTATCTTGATTGCTTCTTCCTCGGGGATTTTCTTCACCTTAGTAAGCCCTATGGTCACGTTCTTTAAGACGGTTAAGTGGTGAAATAGATTGAAGTCCTGGAATACGAAACCGATCTTCTGCCTCATCTTGTTTATGTCCGTATTTGGATTAGTGAGCTCAACGCCCTCCAGCCAAATTTTCCCAGAATCTGGCAGAGTTAGCATGTTTATGCATCTCAATAAGGTGCTTTTTCCAACGCCGCTTGGACCTAGAATGACCTTCGTCTCGCCTTTATCAACTTCCAAGTTGACGCCATCTAAAATTATCCTTCCAGAATAGCTTTTTTTCAAGTTCTCAACTTTCAATACAGGAATGTTTGAATTCAACGCTACTTCCCTCCCACTAATCCTGGGATTTGAACTTTTTCGTACACTATATTGAAGACCTTCGTCCCTCCGTAGGTTAATATTATGAAGAGGATCCCAGCGATTAAGTATGGAATAAAGTAAGAGCCGATGGATATAGTTACGTACCTCGTCCTTGTCAAAATCTCCAGAACTCCCAGCGCAAAGCAAATTGAAGAGTCCTTCAGCATTATAGCATATTGATTCGTCCATCCCGGTATAGCTATTCTCAATGCTTGAGGTAGCACTATTGTTCGTACCGCTTGCCAACGGGTCATCCCCAAAGACCTAGCTGCTAGCATCTGGCCTGGATCTATGGATTCTAAGGCAGCTCTGAATATCATGGTCTCATATGCTGCATCTCTGGTTCCTAAAGCAAGGATGCTGGTAGCCATAGCCGATAACTTCACACCGAGTATCACGGGAAATATGCCCCAATAGTAAAGGAACAGCAAGACGATCAGAGGTATGCTCCTATAAACCCAGACATATGCGTCAATAGCAGCTTTGGCACCCTTCCCACCGTATACCCTAAGTATGGCAAATGGGACTCCCATGGCAAAGCCTAGCGTGAGACCTCCACCGACGAGAGCGAAGGTCCAGATAGCCCCTTCCAACATATAGGGGAGATAGCTGCCGAGGAGACCCAACCCGAATATTTCAGCACACCTCACTTGAGGTTCCACTTTTCAAGTAGCTGCTCCCACATAGGGCTGCCCATAAGCTCGGAAAGGGCACTGTTTATCTGGTTCCTGAGCCAAAGGTCTCCCGGCCTGGTTGCAACTGCATAGCTTTCATAAGCACCTAGCGTACTGACAACTCTCAGCTTACTCGCGGCGTCGGGGTGAGTCCTCACATACGGCTCGAAGAAAGCTGAATCGGTGATCATCGCTATCGCCGTCCCCTTTAGTACAGCCTCCGTCGCTGCTGTATATGAGTCAAGACCGAGCTTCTGGAAGTTATAACCTTCCTGCAAAAGCTTCGTTGCCCACTCATCTGAAGTTGCGCCCAGCTCTACAGCTATTGGCTTGCCTGAATTCAATATCTGTTCCATCGTCATATTAACGTCGCTCCTTGTAACTAGCTCATGTATATAGGAATAATATGGTATAGAGAACCAGACTTGTTGTGATCTTTGAGCAGTGATCGTCATCCCGGACATTATTACGTCAAGGTCTCCATTGACAAGAGCAGTAACTATTGTCGACCAGTCCCATGGTTTGAAGACAATGGTCCAGTTGTATTTATTAGCGATCCATTTCATGACGTCGACGTCGAAGCCAGCAGCTGTCCCATTGGGCAGAACGTACGTGAATGGTGGGTAGTTTGCATCGAAGCCATAAATTATAGTTACAGTTTGGTTGGGAGGTGGTGGGTTTGTGAATTTGCTCTTCGGTATGGCGCAAAGCTCCGAAGGGGAAACCTGAGGAGGCGAGGGCTTTGCGACCCATCCGATAGCTAATCCTACAATGATACCGAGCACTAAGAGAATTATGGCGGTTGTGGTCAAAGCACTTTTCTTTTGAACGGTTTGTTCACCCACTTTAATTTCACCCATTTAGGTTTAGATTATATCATATTTATTAGTATATATTTTAAATTGAAAATATTTAAACATTACCTAAAGCCTTGCTTTTTAAGGCGTGGGCTTTAAATTTTTTGTAATAAACTACCAACCAAGTTTTTAGGCAATGAAATATGCTATCTTTTACTACTGATGATGAATTTATGTACTGAGCCTTAGCCAATACTATTCGATCAGTTCCCTGGAGATGAAAAAGGTTTCTTCTGACTGAAGCAGGGATCTCCTGTTTAAAAGGTTACGAACAGAATATTCGTGACTTCGCCTTCGCTTTAAAGTTCGAGGTTGAGTGGTTAAATCGGTTCGGTCGACTTATATCTCCGTTTTTAAGCCCGCATTATTCTTTGGTGAAATAGGTTGGCTGAAACGATCCCAATAAACCTTACCCCTGCCCCTCCTCCTGGGATTTCAAGTGCCATATTAACGCTCATGAGTTGGCTTATGTGGATAGGTTGGATAGCTGTCGCAGCAGGTTTCATCGCCGGAGCGATCTATTTCGTCCTAGGATATTCTGAGAGCGCTAGGAAATTTTTAGTAGGTGCGATCGTGGGGTCTATAATAATGGCTTTTTACTCCTCTATAATAAACGCTCTTGTTGGATAATTGACATTTTATAAGATCAGAGCATTTATTCGGTGGACCCAAGTGTCACATCAGAATAGTATCAAGGAGAAAAGGAGCAGAGGGATTTCTGAGATCGTCAGCGTAATCGCTATAGCACTAGTAGCCATTGTTGCAGTTTTCGCCTTGAGGTCTTGGCTTTCTGCGCAGGAGGGTAGGCTCACTGGAGTGGACATGGCAACTGCAAGCTACAGCGTGCAGTCGGGTACTGCTCCAAATAATTTCATATTATCAGTAGAGATAAGGAATGGGATGGGCTCCCCAATAAACATAACTTCTATTCAGGTCGTTATGGGGGATGGTAGCGTATTGAGTGCTTCTTCCTCTGGTAACCTCACTTTGAAAAGCCCGCAGTCAATCCCATTTCAAATATCGCCAAAGTCAGATCAACTGGCGGTGATGTCGCTAAGCTATACTGGTGCAACCGTAAAAAACGTGCTCGTCCAGGTTCAAGACCCATCCACAGGGATATCTCAGTGGATATCGGCCGTAGGAGGATAATAGCGGTATAATCATAAAAACTTTTTTAAGATTCTCGTTCTTCCTGGGGAGCTTGGTTGAAAGTAAAACAGAGTTTTCTATGGCATGTCAAGAATAGCTTCGAAGTAAAGTCTATTTCGAATCAAAAGAATGAAGAAGATATCGAATTGCCTTCTACAGAAGTTCTTCATAACGCAGGAAAAGAAGTTTACAGTTACAGAATAGGGGGGTTCAGGGTATCTATTCTCAATACTTCTCGAGGTCTCTCTTACTACATTTCACCAGTTAAGCAGTTCATCGAGCTCGAAAAGAGAGTTAAGGATAGATTAGAGGATGTAATGCTCCTCCTAAGTAAAGGAAATGACTTGGGAGACATATTGTCGGCAACCTTAGGGATAAATAGAGAAATGGTGGCGGATGCTGCTTACATCATAAGATCTAGTTTAGGATATGGAAAGTTGCAGGTGCTGATTGATGACCCAAACGTCATTGACATTAGTGTAGAGGGGAAAGGGAACGTATGGGTTAGACACTCATTCATTGAGGAGATGAGACCCGAGCAGGACTTCGCTCCAACGAACATTTACATATACGACATTAACGAAGCAGTGAGCCTACAACAGACTATAGCTACAAAGTGCGGTACATATGTATCTACTGCGAATCCAATCGTGGACACCCAGCTCCCCCAAAGAGAAGGAGGACATAGAGTTCACTTGGTCTTTCCTACTGTTTCTAAAGGGAGACCTGAGATAGTGGTGAGGAAAAGGCTCCCGGTTCCGCCTAGCATAAGTCACCTTGTTGAGTCAGGCGTTCTCCCTAAGGGGATCGCTGAACTCTTCAAGATCATTCTCACTGCGAGAGGGGCCGTGATTATAGCGGGGCCCCCAGGCTCTGGGAAAACTACACTGATCAGATCGCTGCTTTATAGTCTCGTTCCATCAACTTGGAAAGTAATAGTCATAGAGGATACGGGCGAAATAGATCCACCGAAGGGCTCTCCTTGGACGAGGTATACTACGTTTGAGCTCGGTTCTGTTGAAGTAGGGCTGTTCGACCTTGCCAAAGCAAGTCTAAGAGCTTCGGGAACTAGGCTTTTAGTTGTAGGGGAGACCAGAGGTAGGGAAGCCCAGGTTTTAGCGCAGGCAATGACCGTTGGATTGGGTGGACTTTGTTTGCCTAGAGATCAGCTCATTTTAGCTAGAATCGATGGAAAAATTGACCTCTACGAAATAGGAGAAATCGTTGAAGGCATGCTTACTGGAAGGCATGAAAGCGTTGAAGTGATCACGTGGAACGGGGAGAACAGATACGGCTTTTCCCCAATATCCGGGGCTATAATCAAGAACGGAAGCAAAAAATTCATTAGGGTGCATTCGAGGGGAAATGTTCCACACGAACTTCATGAAGATCACCTCGCCATAATATACGAAAAGAACAGACTTATAGCGAAACCAGCTAAGGAGCTGAAGCCAGGAGATAAACTACTTACTTTACAATTTAAGCAAAATGAAAAGGGCTGTTCATATATAAGAATTACTGATTTTCTGGATAAAGAAATTCTAAGCAAATCGCTGGTTTGCCTTGAAAAAGAGGGAAAGTGCTCGAATGGAGAAAGAAAAGGAAAACTCGCCGAGAGAGGAGAAAATGAAGCCTTAGATCATGGGAACAGCGAGCTATTTGAAGAAGGACATTCTATTCCGCTTGTCATAAAATTGGGAAAGGATCTTGGATATTTGATAGGATTGCTTCTCGCCTGTGGGTATACAACCAAATGGAAAGAACTCGATCGCAGCGAAATCATATTAAATGAGAAGTATTGCGGTTCAAAGGCTCTAGAAAAAGCTAAAAGAGCTTTGGAAGAGCTAGGACTAGAAAAGGCTTCTTCGTTTTCCTTCAGCAATGAAGGAATTCCAATGATCAGTGTTAAATCCAATATAATAGCTTCTTTTTTAGTTAGGCTGACTCAAAATGAGAATGGCAAAGATGAAAAGAGCATACCATTGGAGATAGCCCTTCGGAGTACAGTTGATTTCAGGGAAGGATTAGTGGAAGGGTATCTGGAGGGGAAGGGTTTTTCTTGCCCAGGAAAAATTGCAGTTGAGGGCAGAAAGCAAGCCGAAGCTTTATACCTCCTTTTAAGAAGTCTTGGGTTTAAGGCAGAGGTTAGGTGGGGAAGTTATGAGAGAATTGTTGAGAGCGACGAAGAAATAGATAAAGCATATGAGGTATTTATTGAATGCGATGAAGACCAAGCGAATGCCTCCAGCTCGAATAGTAATTTCCACCTATCTGAGATTGTGAAGGTCGAATCAGTGGAAAAGGATAGCCTTTTATATGATATAGAAGTCCCTGGGACTCATCTTTACGCATTGGGAGGAGGACTAATTTTAACTCATAATACGAGCTTTCACGGCTCTTCCCCCCAGGAAGTAGTTTCCAGGCTTATGGCCCCTCCTATAGAGCTAACTCCCGCTCAAGTGAGCTTGTTTCGCTTTATCGCGATCATGGGTTTCGGAGACAAGCCAAAGAGGCAACTTAGGCTTCTTGCAGAGCTTTCGCCTATTGATGGTAACAAGAATGTAGGGATAAGATCTCTTTGGGATAGGGAAAAGGACGGATCGGAGATCTCTCTCAACGAACTAATGTCCAGATCAAAAATGGTGGAAGAATTGAAGAGCAGGCTTCTGAATGAAGATAGGCACGACGATTTTAATACGAGGAATTGAAAATGGGCCTTCTCGAGAGCATAGAGGAAAAATATAGGAAGATCATTGCTTCCTCGAGCTCAGAAATAAAAAATTACAGGAGCGCAGGGAAAAGGCTTAAGGCAGCAGTTCTAGCTACGCTCATTTCTTCGATCTCCATTATATATTATATCGTTCTTTTCAGCGGTTCTAGCTATCTTTTCGCATTCTCATTGATTATACCTGCGGTTCTGTTTTGGTTATATGTTCTTGATTCTTTGGTAAAGGTATCATCTTCTCGAAAAAAGGCCGAAGAAGAGCTTTATTTTATTATGGTCGCATCTGCCTCCATTTCGAAGACCGGTCTGGAGTTCGCCGATGCTCTAGCATTCTTTTCCAACTCGAAAGTTTTCGAGGCTGCGAATCATCTCGGTAAAAGGTTTTCTAGGCTATCGGAAATGTACGGAGTAGCAGAGGCTCTCGGCATTCTTTCAAAATCAGTTGGTGGTAGACTGAAGCTTCTTCTGAACGAGTATATTGCCTCATTATCATCGGGCACTGCCCTCTATATGCTGAAAGACAGGGCCAATGATATCGTTAAGAGCGAGGAGGATCGTGCGGAAAGAAGCATACAGCTGAGGATTACTCTATCTCTCCTCATCACCGCAGTCCTTGGAATAGCTCCGAGCCTGATCTCTGGTATTATGGCATTGCAGAGCTTCGCCTTCTTAGGGTCACAGAGCGAATCACAAGGAAATTCAGCTTATCTTTATTCTTTTTCAATAATAGCTCTTACACCCGTTTTATATGCCGCGATTCCAGACTATCCGCTATCCATGAAGGTTACGTTTAGCTCGACTGGAAAAAGAGTTTTTTCCACTTTTCAAATCATCGGATTTGCTTCCTTAATTTTGCCTACATTTTTGCTATTGAAGTATGGAAGCGTAGGAAAATTTGCCTTGGTACTTTTTGTCACTTCCATAATCTCATGTGCTCTCCAGGCAATGTTATTTCAAGCAGTTATGAAAGCGATGATTAACGGTTATGTTGAAAAGGAGGTTGAGGATATGCTGAATCATGCTAGAATATGGAGGAGCCTGTTACTCTATAAGCCCGAGAGGTCTAAGAAGATTGGAGAAAAGGTTGTTAGACCGTGGGTAGAAAGTTTCCTTGAAGAGCTGATCGAGTTTTTCAGAAGAATGGGAGACTGTGAGCCAAGCTCCTTTCAGCTTTTCGTCGACTTCATTCACGAGGCACAAAGAAGCCTCAAAAAGGTTATTCATGTCTTGCTAGTATCCATTGGTACATCGCTGCTTTCTCCTGTCATGTCTATCATGATGCTTGGTCTGGGAGGTTCAGTGGTGCCCCAGCAAATTCTCATTGCTTATGTAAGCTCTTTATCATACGGCTTTCTGGTCGAAAAGGTTGCTCTAGGCACCGGAAGGACCGCCTTATTCCCATCGCTAACCGCCCTTTCTTTCGCTATAGTAATTTTGTCGAAAGGCTCTGCTCTTTTCCCTGTTTCCTATTAAGTTCTATTTTGGAAGGTCAATGTTTTAGCTTTTTTGAAGATCGTTTGTTTTTTCATAAAAAATTTAAAAATTCTTATGTATTCTAATAAAGCAAAATTTCAATTTTATATTATCTACAATTATTGTTATCAAAGAAAGGTTTAAAAATAACCGCACCTATAAAAGGGAATTCATTAGGTGCTTCATTATGAGATCAATGAGTACAGCCT
>JAEMPT010000024.1:14494-19683 GCA_022759165.1 Thermoprotei archaeon | reverse complement strand
TCTGTCATTAATATTTAAATATTGTGTCAAAAAAATATTGCATTTACTACTGAAAACTTCCTTATAACTGAAAACCTCGCTGTTCACGGAAAGGAAGGTGAGAGAAGCTTTCTTGCCTCACAGGTATCTAAGTGCAAGCATAATCATAGCCCGCAGGGCAATGAGCTCTGCGGGATGGAGGAAAGGTGAGCCTCCCGAACCAGCAAATGAAGCTGGAGGCGTAAAGCCCCAGCTAACCGCCGGAAGCCTTGTCATTCAGGGAGGGGGAAGGGGGCAGCTCACGAAGACTTCACAGAAATTCACAGAAAGCTCTATTTAAAAAACGAAGCCAGCTTACTAATGTGAACACCACTAGCTTTAAAGGACTTAGGCTATCCAAGTCCTTCGTAGCTTAAGGGGCAAACGCATCCACACGGCATAATAGTCCAGAACGATTAATTTAAAATAAAGTAACGAATAATATCTCATACTTTTCAGGAAACGAGGTCTTTGTTCATATATAAAAAGCAAGCTCTCGCCTTTTTACTGAAAGGTAAGTCTCGTCTCGTCTCTTAAAAACGTCGGTCGTTTTAACAAATTTAAATTGGTGCATGTGGTGTGTGGTTCTATTTCGGAGTTTCCTTTATGGCTATGCTGTCTATGTTGGATATGGCCATCTTCACTTATATTGGATATACCTTCAAGGTATCTCCTATTTACTACAGCGTAGTGGCAGCAGCATGGAGTGTAACATATATTACGGGAAACAAGCTGTTTTCAGCTTTGAGCGATAGCGGGAAGAACAAGGATTTAATGCTGCTTGCTTTCGTATTTATATCGACCAGCATGTTATTGTTCTGGAAAAGCACTTTAGTAAGCGTCACCATAGCATATCTTATGCATGCTATGGCTGTTTCAACCGCCAATCTAGCGATGAGCACGAGCATCTATGAAATATTCGATAGTTCTGACTGGAATAAATATTCTACTTTCCAAAGGATCCTCCAAAACCTCCTAAGGGGAACCACGCTTATCGTGATATCAAGCGGCATAATCAATGCAACTCTATCCCAGGTGCTAATGCTGACATCTGCATTAGGCGCCCTCTCCTTCTTCATATTGCCATCAATAAGTTTTGGTTTAGAGCGGAAGCTTCACATGTTAGGAAAAAATGTAACCGATCTCATTGGCTTCGCTAGCACAAGGGGTATATTAACAACGGCCATTGAAAATGCCAGGAGCATGGAGGTCGGAACAATTAGCTTCATGGGATTTTCAGATCGCCATCTCCCAAGAGGGAGGATCCTGGTCTCCACGTTTTTAGCTGTGGCAGTAGGAGATTTCGTATTTACAGCGATGCCGTTGCTGATAAAGACATCTGTAACGCTTTCGAATTACTGGATGGCACAAGGAATAACCGGGATAACGGTCGCAGTAGCTGCCCTTCTAATAAACGCCCTTTTGAGAGGTGACAAAAAGATAGCTATCGCAATTATAGCCATGAGGGGATTGTGGCTTTCACTGGCGATGCCGCTGATGTACAGCGAAAATACCATAGTCTTCTATCTCATAGGTATGTACTTCTTAGGATTAGCTATGGATGCTACGTTATTCAATCTGTACTCTGAGGCAAGCAGCGGTTATGGAGCTCATTCCTACTTCATCTCCAGAGAATTAGGTACTTTGACAGGCTCGCTCTTGGCTGGTTTTGTGCTTGCGCTAGGAGTACCTGCAGCCGTCATCCTCATTCCTATATTACTATCCATAGTCTCTGTTATACAGTTGATTTAAAGAACATATCTACTCTGTTCTATAGTTGGAGGCATAACTTTTGTTGGAGGATTCGCCCTGAAGAGCGAAGAGACTGTGAATACAATATGAGCCTTTGCTCTCAAGAAAAATTATTAGTGTTGGGTGCGAGAGAGACAAGTAGACTGTGAGCCTACGCCTTTCCCGAAGCTGACGTTGGGTACTGAAACCATTATGTCGCACCCTTTTAGGAGCACTCGAATGGTGAGGGAAAGCCCCAGTGGGTGCAGAACCCTCGCCATTCATGAGGAGGAGCAGTCAACAATTGCGATTGGAGAGTTCAGAATCGAACTATACCTCTCTTATTCGTTCTCTAAAACAACTTATAGAACATCCACGTTTTTTAACAGAGAAGTTCTAACCACAGCATCCATGTGCCATGAAACGAGTTTTAACATAGCTGGGGGTTAAGGGGGCTTAAGTCCCCTTTCTAATGGAAGTAATGTATAGCCCTTTATAGAAATGCTTTTGTATTTAACAAGATATATTGACAAGATATGCGGAGAGTCAAGGAAAAGCTACTTAGGGCAATGCTAGTTGAGGCCGAGTCGTACAATATCCTACTAGAAGCAATAAATAAGGCAAGGAAGGAAAGAAAATAACCCCTAAGGCACGCAGGACACGTTGAAAAAGACCCGAAAGTTGAAGGGAAGGAATTAATCTGCTCCAAAGCCCTTCAGATGGTGAAGAACCAGTTATGGTATAATATCAACGCTCTTTCTCTTAGAGCCTGCAAATAGAGAACCCAGGGAATCCTCATCGGGGTGGAGATGCCCCGTTCGTAAGAGTTGGTAGTTCACGGGAGGATAGGATCAGAGAACTCCTTTACCCCCTGCTTATCTATTATAATACTATCAACGCCATCGCCGGTAGCAGAGTCTCTCCTTAGAGCCATTTGAACGGCCCTAACAGCAAGCTTCCTGGCATCCTCCGGCACCATATCTTCCCTGTAACCCTCTTCTAGGACTCCCATCGCTATGGGGGATCCGCTTCCTGTAGCTGCATATTTTTCCTCAAGAACGCTGCCGAACAAATCAAGAGAGAATAGCTTTGGCGAGCTGTCATACCCCCCTAAAATCAGCTGCACATAAAATGGGAAGCTCTTGTACCTATAGAGTATGAGCGAAAGGAGATGAGCGGCTTCCCTCACTGTGACGGGTTGGCGCCTTGTTATCGTCAAATATCTGATTTGAGCGTTTAACCAATCAGCTAGCACCTGCGCATCTGCGACAAGACCCGCGGTCGTAAGTGCCATCTTATCCCCAACCTTTATTATCTTCTTCGTCCGCTTATGAGCAATAAAGGTCCCAGCTGTGGCCCTCCTGTCAGCAGCCAGAACGACGGCGTCTCTCGCTACCAGTCCCACCGTAGTTGTGCCATGAAGAGCCTTTTCCTCCATGCTCGAAAAAGCCATTCGTTATCAACCCCAAATGAAATCTTATTAATTACAGGCCCTCCCAGATAAATATAATTAACGGATAGATTGAGATAAACAACGCATTAACAATGATTTCCTCCCCGAAGGAGAGAGCCGCTCATGAATCAAAATAATCACATAATAGACCTGATGGAAAGAGTCGTTATCGGCAGGCAATTGCTTGAAAACCTATGCGAAAGCTTTCCCGACAGGCTTAAAAAGCAAAAAGTTAGAGCTTTGATAGTAACTGGACCTAATGTCTGGAAAATTCATAGGACTAGGTTAGAAAAAGGCCTGGCGAAAGGGGATATTTCTTATGAAGTACATATAGCTGAGGTTCCACACTTGGATGAGGCAAAGAAAATATCTGAGGAAGCCGCTAACATTAATGCTGATATGTTAATTGGATTCGGTGGAGGGAAAAGCATCGACCTAGCAAAATACGCCTCAAGCGTGATAAATAAGATATTTGTGAGCATACCTACCGCGGCAAGCCACGATGGGATAGCCAGCCCATTTGCCAGCTTGAAAGGCGGTGGTTGGAGCACTTCAGTGAAAGCCCAACAGCCAACTCTCGTATTGGCTGATCTCGATGTGATATCGTCCTCACCAAGGAAGCTTCTGATAGCTGGAGCAGGAGACGCGATAGCGAAGTTCACGGCTGTTGCTGACTGGAGGCTCGCACATTTGCTTAGGAACGAGTATTATGGATCCTTTGCTTCAGGACTAGCTTTACTTTCAGCGAAACACATCGTAAGGAACAGAGAAATAATAGCAAAAGATCAGGTCGAAGCTACCAGGATCATTTTAGAGGCTCTCATAAACAGTAGTGTAGCTATGGGGATCGCTGGATCGACTAGACCCGCTAGTGGGAGCGAGCATTTGTTCAGCCATGCTTTAGACAAAATTGCCCCCAAGCCAGCCCTTCACGGAGAGCAAACCGGCGTGGGGACGATAATGATGGCAAAACTACACAGGTTGAACTGGAAAAAGATCAGAAGCGTTTTGAAGAAGATTGGGGCTCCAACTAATGCTAAGGAGCTTGGAATACCAGAGGACAAAATAATAGAAGCTCTAACGATAGCTCATAAAATAAGACCGGAGAGGTATACTATATTGGGCGACAGAGGTTTGACTTGGGAGGCAGCGGAGAGGCTTGCCGTAGAAACAGGGGTAATTTTCTGAATCTACTTTATACCTGTATTTCTTATTCTAAAGGGCAAGAGGTTTCTGAATCTGTTTGAGTTTATATTTGTCATCTTCTGTGGAACAGTTAAAGAAGCCTAACTAAAAAATTTTATTTGAGGATTATTCAGAGCAAGAGAAAAGGTCAAGTTTATCCTGGACAAAATTTCCAGCATTAAGCTTATCTCTCTTCTGCTTCGACGAAGCTGACCTTGAATCAGACATGTTTTCGCTATTATTGAAAAATATTTATAATAAAATACTATACTTTGTTGCGCAGTTGGAGGTGTAATGTAATTATGGTAAAGAAATGACGAAAGAATCTCTCCTTTCAGCATTCAGCGGAGAATCGATGGCCCACATAAGATATCTGATCTTTGCCGATGTAGCCGAAAAGGAGGGCTTCAAGAACGTCGCGAGGCTCTTCAGAGCTATAGCTTATGCCGAACAGGTACATGCAACAAACCATTATAGAGTTCTCAGCGTATATAATGAGGACGCTAAAGGTTGCGGTGGAGTCCCAATAGGGCCTGGAGACAGAAAGAAGAACCTCGAGTTGGCAATAAGAGGTGAAGAGTTCGAGGTAGCGGAGATGTACCCGACTTATATGAAAATAGCAGAATTCCAAGGTGAAAACGATGCCCTAAGAAGCTTCACCTATGCTTATAAAGCGGAACAGATACACGCGCGGCTATATAAAGAAGCTAAAGAAAGCGTTGAAGCAGGAAAAGATTTAAGTATAAACGGGAAGGTTTGGATATGCCCGATATGCGGCTACACCCACGTTGGTGAGAATCCA
>JAEMPT010000024.1:0-14394 GCA_022759165.1 Thermoprotei archaeon | reverse complement strand
CCGCTAGCTTCTCCTTCAACCTTTTTTTCTTCTCCTTTTGCCTCTGTTTCTTCTTTCTGCTTTAGCAGCTCCTCTCTGAATACAACTCTATTGATGCCTTCGATATAATTGAATATCTCTCTTGCGAGGGCTTTCTTCGCCAGCTGAATGTCCTGGTTCAACATCTCACTCTCTGGGACCTTTATCTCCAAGAGCGCTTCTTCCTTGGATATCCTTATTTCATACTTGTCGGGATCCTTAGTTCTAAACCTCCTCTTGAGGAGAGCCTTTACCTTCTCCTCATCTGTTTTCAGGTGTTTTACTACCTTAACCTTGTATATTAGGGCCTTACCAGCGAGCGGATGATTGAAGTCAACAAGAACCCTTCCTCCGCTGACGTCCCTTATGACCGCAGGAACTCCGTTTATCTCGACGATTTTGCCTGGAATAGGCTCGACTTCACCTTTCCTGAACTCCCTTAAAGGTATCCGCCTTAGCTTAGACGGATCTCTTTCGCCATAGGCCTTCTCCGGGGGTATTTCGATTGTTCGGTCCTCGCCTTCGTTCATTTCCTTAAGTGCTTCTTCTAAACCCTTTACAACTCTCCCTTCCCCTAGCACGACCAATATTGGCTCGTAGATCCTATCTTCATCGAATATGTTGCTTTCCTTAGCCACATCCGCTTTAGTTGTATCAACGACGTTTCCCGTCTCTTTTACCGTAGCGGTATATTCAACTATTATGAAGTCCTTTTCATTGAACGGCATTCTAAAAGCACCTCTGATTTGTTGCCATTCATTCAACGATGACGATATTGAGAGAGGAAGGTTATTAAGATTTGTTATAAGTCCCATTCAATTCCATTCAAATCTTTACAACTCCGAAAGCTTGCCTTCCAAGGCAGGAATAAATAGAAAGCGCTAGAACTTCCTCCGTTTCAATCGCTTTTGTTGATGAATAAGATTAGAACTGTGATTGCTCCTGAGCAATGGATGCGGGGTCGGCAACCATATTAACAGTAGAGTGTAGGGGATCTATTTCTACCCAGACTGCTCCGTGGATGACAGATTTAAAAACGAATAGATGCGGGGAACTAATGGACCGTCCTAGAGAAAAACTAGTCCTTTAGAGCGGGAAAAAGGTCAGTATGTTAACTAGAAAAAGCTAATCTTTGTACCTAACGTATGACCCGATGTCCACCACTGGGATTATTCGTTTTCCCCTAATTTTGCCCCAACCCAAAAATTCACCTTGCTCGTTAATAACAGCTACAGCTTTCCCTTCTTCCCAATTCATTTCGGATACCAGCTCAACTGTCCTTCCAAAGATAAATTCTTTAGCTTCATCTCCTTCTAAAACTACAACGTTTCTTCCTGAGATAGTGTTCGCTTTAATTAACTCCCAGCCAAGCTCTAGGGAAGGTAAAAAAACCCCTCGATTGTTAAGACTCCCTGCCAGCATTCCAACATGGTATATTATTTCGCCTGAATCCTGGAGGGTCATAGCCAACTGAGCTAAGCTCTGTTGCGCACAATAAACTTTCATCTTTTCGCCGCTGAACAAGCAGAGAACAACCGCGCAGTTCTTGTTGTATGCATCTATACTTTTAAGGAACGAATCCAAGGCTCTTTTCCCTTCCTTACAAACGGTGAGCCTTACTCTTTTCTCTTCAACAGGCATATGAAGAAGCCCTCCGTTGAATCTGTATGAGGGTAAAGCCTCAAGCAATTTTTCACCTCATCCTTGAACCTTACGCCATTGAACTCCGTGATTCCTGGGACATTTTTTGCTCCGTCTAACCTCGTCTCGATCACTTCCATTTCATCCATTTCGTCTAATGCCCGCGTAATAACGAACTCGTTTTCCTCAGGGGCGATGCTGCATGTAGCGTATACCATCGTCCCCCCCGGCTTAAGAAATTTGAACGCTTTGAGCAATAGCTTTAATTGGTACTCGCTCATTTTCCTGAGATCATCGATCGTTCTCGTGAAAAACCTCTCTTTTTTATAAACGATCAGTCCTTCGCCAGTGCAAGGAGCGTCTAGCATTACCCTATCGAAAGAACCCTCATTTACCTTCACATTCAGTATGTCCGCCATTAAAACTATGACATTTCTAACGTGCATTCTCTCGATATTGGAGACCAGTTTGGCAAGCCTCCTGGCATCTACATCTATGCTCAATATCCCGCCGGTGTTATTCATGAGCTGCGCGATATGCGTAGTCTTTCCGCCGGGGGCTGAGGCGAGGTCCGCGACTAGCTCTCCCGGCTGAGGCGACAGTGCAACGACTGAAGCCATGCTGCCTATGCCTTGTATGAAATAATAACCTAGAAGGTGTTCGACAGTAGAGCCAAGCGAAACCGGCTCATAATCTACGTAGTAACCATAAGGTACTATCTTAGATTGCCTGATTTTGAATCCTTCCTTCTCCAGCCGTGAGACCAAATCTCCGCAGCTCTTAACGACAAGCTTGTTGCACCTTATGCTCCTGGGTATGCCATTATGCACAGCCCTGAGGAACTCTTCCACCTCGTCCAATCCAAACATCATTATATATCTTTCTGCCATATATGGAAGTAGACCGAATCTCCTCGATAGTTTTATCGCTTCTTCACTTATTCTTATATTGAACAACCTATCATAATTCATTGTGGCCGGCGCTCCATTAGCTGTGCAATAAACATAATTAAACGGAAAAAGGTAATAACGTTTGGAGGCAGATACATTGAACCTGAATTATTTCTTTTACCCCAGAAGTATAGCTGTAATTGGAGCATCAAACGACCAGAGCAAGCTTGGCTACGAGATATACAAGAACCTCAAGTCCTATAGCGGAAAGAAGTACCCAGTTAACATAAGAGAAAAGGAAGTTTTGGGAGATAGAGCATATGCTAGGTTGGCTGATATAGAAGGCGAAGTCGACCTCGCAATTATTGCGGTTCCGAGGGAGCACATCCTCAATGTAGTTAAGGAATGTGGCGAAAAAGGAGTAAAAGGAGCAGTCATTATAACGGCAGGATTCGGCGAGACGAACGATGAACGTTGGAAGAGGGCTGAAATTGAAATTGTAAATGAAGCTAGGAAAAGCGGCGTCAGGCTAATAGGTCCAAACTGCGTAGGCATAATGAATACAAAGGCTAACCTGAATGCTACATTCATAATGGAAGCTAGACCGGGGAAGATAGCTTTCGTTTCACAGAGCGGGGCTCTGGGCGCGGGCATTATATATAAGACGATCAGGGAGAATATCGGTTTCTCTAAATTTATAAGCCTCGGTAATATGGCCGATCTGGATTTTACAGATCTTCTAGAATATCTATCAGATGATCAAGAGAGCGAGACTATTTTATTGTACTTGGAAGGGGTCAAAGATGGAAGGAGGTTTGCTTCGTCCCTTAAGAAGGCCAGCTTGAAGAAGCCCGTGATAGTTATAAAAGGAGGGAAGGGACGGTCGGCGTCGGAGGCCGTATCTTCGCACACTGGCAGCGTTTCTGGGTCTTGGGAAATCTATAGGTCAGCGCTGAGGCAGTCCGGGGCTTTGATCGCGGAGAGCATTGACGAAGCTCTTTCAATGGCCAGAGCGTTTTCTCAACCGCTTCCGCGGGGCAAAAGGGTGGGTATAATAACAAATGCCGGGGGCGCCGGAGTTTTGGTAGCTGACCAACTGGAGGCTAGAGGGCTAGAGGTGCCTAGACTCTCTGAACAGTCCATCAAAGAGCTTAAGACCTTCCTACCTCCATACGCTTCGTTCCGGAACCCTGTGGACATGATAGCGAGTGCTAGAGGAGAAGACTATAAGATGGCATTAGAAGCCCTGCTAAAGGATGACAGCATCGATATTATTGTAGCTGTATCGGTAGTCCCTACATTTGCCGGAATTAGCAGGGAAGAGCATGCTTTAGGAGTAACAAATGCATTGAGGAAAAACATGGAAAGAAAGCCTGTTCTAGCTCTCTTCATGGCAGGTGATGTTAGTACAAGGGCTAGGGAAATTCTGGAAAAGGAGGGGGTGCCAACATATGAGAGACCTGAAGATGTCTCTGCTGCAGCTCAAGCCCTCTATGAATACTCGAAGGTAAGGGGAACGGTGATACAATGAGCAACGCTTTGGTTTCTCCGGCATCCAATAAAGCGTTGATGCTGGGAAATGAGGCGATAGTTAGAGGTGCCCTCGAATCCGGCTTGGGATTTTTCGCTGCATATCCAGGTACTCCAAGCAGCGAGATATTGGATGCGATGATCGATATAGCGAAGGTATTAGGCATTTATGCGGAAGTTTCTGCAAACGAGAAGGTTGCCTTCGAAGCTTGCCTTGGCGCTTCATGGAGCGGAATAAGAGCTATGACGAGTATGAAGCACGTGGGGCTTAATGTTGCCTCTGATGCTTTAATGAGCGCAGCCTCAATGGGGGTGAGGGCTGGCTTTGTGGCTGTGGTTGCCGATGACCCGAGCATGTGGAGCAGTCAAAACGAGCAGGACACTAGAATATACGCAAGGTTCGCTAACGTCCCTGTCTTAGATCCCTCTACTCCCCAGGATGCTCTAAGCCTGACAAAGAAGGCATATGAGCTGAGCGAAAAATACAGGACCATAGTCATACTTAGGACAACTACTAGGCTCTCGCACATGAGGGGGGAAGTGGAGACAGGAAGCCTGCCACAGGGATATGGTAAAGAAAAGAGGTATATTGGGGAGTTTAAGAAGGACCCGGATAGGTTCGTTAGCCTACCGCAAATAGCCAGAAGAAACAAGCTTGAGCACGTTAATGCTATGAGAAAATTGGAAGAAGTAGAGGGAGATAAGCTTGTGGAGATTGAGCATGCAGATGGAAGCGATTTGGGGATCATTACAGGGGGAGTTAGCTACAACTACATAAAGGAGGCAGAAACGTGGTTGGGCATCAGCGGGCTTAGAATAATGAGGACAATGATGTCCTACCCACTTCCAAGAAAGCCTATCGCGGATTTTTTAAAAAGCGTTGATAAAGTACTGGTCGTGGAAGAGTTAGAGCCCGTTATAGAGGAACAGGTAAAGCTGATAGCTTTTGACGAAGGAATAGATGTTGAGATCCATGGGAAGGATTTGGTGCCTAGGGATTTCGAGCTCACTCCGGAAAAGGTAGCGATATCGCTATCTAGGTTCCTCAAGCTAGACCCTCCTATAGATTTTGAGCTCCTGGAGAGAATGGGGAAGGAGACCTCTGCGTTAGCACCACCAGTTCCGCCTACACTCTGCCCGGCTTGCCCTCACAGGAGCACTTTCTATGCAATAAGAAAGGCTGCGACGAACCGAGCCATATTCCCGAGCGATATAGGGTGCTATACATTGGGTTACTATCCGCCTCTTAAAACCGTCGACACTTGCGTGGATATGGGGGCTTCAGTCTCCGTAGCGCATGGTATAGCTGTAGCCAGTAGGGGAGACGGAGGAAAAACGGTGGTTGCCACCATTGGAGATTCAACCTTTTTCCATTCCGGTTTATCCGCTCTCGCCAATGCGATCGCAAATGGCTCGGACTTCATTTTAGTTGTCCTAGACAATGGGACGACTGCGATGACAGGGCATCAACCTAATCCGGGCTCAGCAGAAGGCAATAGAGGCAAAAGGATCTCTATAGAAGAAGTCGCCAAGGCCATGGGAGCTGATTTAGTCGAAGTAGTAGACCCTTACGATATAAGTGCAGTTGTTGGCGCAATGAAGAGAGCTATGGAGATTAAGGGAGTGAGGGTGATAGTAGCTAGGAGAGAGTGCGCTTTAAAGTCAATTTCGGAGAAGAGGAGGAAGGGGGAGACTTGGAAGCGCTATGCTGTGAATGCCGAGAAGTGCACAGGATGCAAAGCATGCATCAACGCTTTTGGTTGCCCGGCAATAAAATGGGATGCTAGCAATAAGAAGGCCTATATAGACCCTGAAATGTGCTGGGGATGTGGTAGCTGCGCTCAGGTATGCCCATTCGATGCAATAAAGGTGGTCGATGATGGAGTATAACATAATTATATCTGGAATAGGAGGCCAGGGAGTCTTAACTGTTGCGAGGATCTTAGGGGAGGCTGCGCTTTATTCTGGGATAAAGGTAAGGATGAGCGAGGTGCATGGTCTGAGCCAAAGATTTGGTAGCCTCTTCGCTCATGTAAGAATGGGAGAACAGGTGTATGGTGGTTTAGTTCCAATGGGAAAGGGCAACATGCTCTTGGCTCTAGAGCCGGCGGAGTCCTTGAGGTATATGCATTACATGAAAAAAGGCGGAGCTCTAGTCTTAAACAAAAATCCGATCGAGCCACCACAAGTTTCAATGGGTCTCTTCAACTACCCAAACCTTTTAAAAATAAAAGACATCGCGACGGAAAAGTTCGGCCTCAGAGTAATCGAGGTTGATGCGAAGAAGATAGCTGCAGAAGCCGGAGGAGAGTTAGCGCAGAACTCAGCTATGTTAGGAGCAGCCCTCGAGATCCCGGGCTTTCCGCTCACGCGGGAAGCAATAGTGTACGCGGTAAGAAAGGTCATCTCAAGTAGATATGCTGATATCAATATAAAAGCCATTGATCTCGGTTCCGAGGAGACAAAGAAGATCGTAGCGGCAATTTTTTGAATTTATTATCTTTAAAAAATTTATTAACCTCTGCCTCGATTTCTTGCTTGTGATCTATAATGGTCAAACCGCCAGTTCCAATATCAGTAAACGAAATTCCATTTAAAGTTGAAATCTTGGAGGCATTCCTGCATTCTTCCGAGGACTTGGTTGCTGGAAAAGAGTTCGTGCCTAAGCTATATACAACGAGGCAGGGAGAAAAGATAGTTTTCAGGCTCGCTAAAAAGGAGGAGGCTCCGGTTATACTAGAGACACTGAAAAAGCTGATCAGCCACGAATATGACAAGGATTTATACCATATAGTTGCAGCGAGAACATACGCTGAAGTCCTCGCGTGGACCCAGGCCAGGTACAAGGACGAATATGTTATCGTGGGGGTTCATGACGGCGAGCTCATCGGCGTCTGGAACGCTAGGATGATGAACAAAGATATAGCTGTGAGTCTACACAGCATAACTTTCAAGAGGCTAGGCGGCATAGGGACTGCAGGATATGCTGCTAAAGCAGAATACGCATTTGAAGTGTTGGGCGCCAAGGAGTGGTGGGCTACATTCGAGAGTCCATTCGGATTCAGGCTAGGGATGTACTTCAGGCACCTATCGAAGCCTTATCCAGAGGTTCAGCATGAGCTAGGAGGATCTCCAGTGTTCTATATGACCTCTGACGATTGGTTCAACTTCCACAAGAAGAGAGAGGAGTTGAAGCCCTTCTTTGGAACGAGACCAGTTCCAGAGGACTTGCTGAAGAAGAGCTACGGACTTAGGCCACCGGCAAAAATAGAGATAGAGATTTAATCTTACAGAGTTAAGGGGGCAAAAGCTTCCATACTTGAGCGAAAGGATTGGTAGCCCCCTAATAGATTTTTTTTGACTTCGTAGATATATTTTAGTATAGCTAGACTCTCAATTTTATTTTTCCCTTTTACATTATCCGCATTAAAGACTGGGGGAGGCTTTCAGTTGTTAAATCTTTCAGTAAAAATCATTCTCGTCCAAATATTTCATGAAGGGCAGATTCCAAATCCTCGACAGTATCTATGTCCCTGAGAGTGCCTGGATCACCTGTTTCTACGCATAATATATTGTTTCTATACTTTTCTACGACGCTTTTAAGACCTCTACCCTCTTCACTGATTCCCAGGAGCTCGTTGCGCATATCTGGCTTGAATATTATGGGATGAGCATGCCTACCATTATAGCATGCTACGGTAATCGGAAGAGGACTGAGACAGTGAGACTGTACAACCTTTTTTATCGATTCCACTTTAGTGAAGGGGACATCGCCCGGATGTATTATAACGTTCTCGTTTGGTAGAATAGCCCTCATTCCTACTTTTATTGAGCTGCTCATCCCCCCGGTCCTGTAATTCGGGTTAAATGCGAACAGAAGCTTAGATAAGTCCTCTTCGCTTAAATTGTCCGCTATAGCATTGTAAACATCCTTAGCATCTCTCCCTAGGACAACTATTATCTTTTCCATATCAGCGGCAACGAACTTCTCAATCGTGTGCACAACCAAAGGCCTTCCCTTTACTTTATAGAGGAGCTTATTCCCCTGGAAGCGGGTTGACATACCTGCCGCTAAGATGATAGAAGCGAATTTGCATTCACTCACTTTTATCTGTCACCTTCGCTCCAAGCAATTCGTCCAACATAGTAGGCACGAGGTTTTCTTGAGTCCCTTGAGCCCCCCTATCTACTTTCAGAATCTCGGCCATAACCGCTATAGCTATCTCTTCGGGGGTCTCGCTTCCGACTGAGAGACCTATAGGAGAAATCAATCTGCTCTTTATGATATCTGCACTTATGCCACCTTCAGTCAGCGATTTCAGTACATATTTCAGCTTCCCTTTACCAGCTAGTAGCCCAAGATATCTAGGCATAACTTCCTCTTTGAACAACTTCTTGAGGACTTCGGCTTCAAGTTCCCCGTCTCCGTGTACAATCACCACGAAGTCGTTTTTCCCAACCTTTATTCTGTCGAGCTCATTTATAATGTCCTTTGAAGCGTATATCTCATCCGCTTCTGGAATTTTTTCCTTATTGGCGTATTCAGGAAAGTTATCTATCACTATGACTTTGAAATTGAGCATTTTGCCTAACTTCGCAAGAGGCCTGGCAACGTGGCCCGCCCCCACTATAATTAACCTCTGAACAGGCTTAAGTATATCGATGAACACCGTCACTACGCCCCCACAGAGCTGCTCTGTAGCGATGACATCCTCATAAAGGTTTTCCCTGAAGAGGGCGACCTTCTTCTCTGAAGGCTTTCTGCTTTCCAAAGCTTTCTTCGCCTCTTCTATGATCTTCCTCTCAAAGTCGCCACCACCAATCGTGCCTATAGTGTTTCCATCTTCGTCGACGAACATTTTAGTGCCTGGACCCCTTGGCGCAGAACCTGACTTCCTAGTTATTACCACGGATGCCACGAGCTTTCCTTTCTCTAGCCTATCCAGAATCCACCTCATAAACGCTTCATCAGATAGGTATTCGTTAAGCAAAACTAACACCTATTACATATGTAATTGAGAGTTATCGGCTCTCCAAATTTTAATATAGAGAGGCCGGTAATAAGCCCTAGCCATATATATAATCCACTATCATGCCCTCTCCTAGCTAACTCGAGGAGAAGTTCCTCCGCTCTCTTCATATCACCGCGGTAAATTGCGATAGCATTTTCCAGCGTCAGTTCATCGTATATACCATAATTGGCCAGCTTAATATATTGAGAGCTCGCCCAGGTGGTTCTCTTCAACAGCTCATCATCTATAGCGAACTCCGAATTTTTCCACCTAGCCTTAGAGCTTCTTGCGAAAGAAAGAGAAGCTAGAAGGCCTGAAACAAAGTCGTCTCCTGAAGGCGTGAATCCGTTACCTGCTCCCACTATCTTCGAAATTGACTTCTTCGAAAGCGTTTCATTCCTTATTTCACAGATCCTCTCAAGAGCAACAGATCTGTAGAAAGCGTTCCATGCTGTAGCAAGCAAAGAGAAGAATTTAGAGAGATATATGACCTCATCTTTTTCTAGCCCTGAAGCTCCATCCATAGGTGGAATCTTCTGCAAATATAAATTAGCTTGAGACAGATCGATTTCAACTCTTTCCCCTACAAGCTGTTTCTGATCTATAACGAAGATTTCTCCAGGTCTTATTTCTTCATTCAGAGCTTCAATGTATACGTTTATGGTAAAGGGGGATCTCCATCTATGCGATGAAATTAGAACTAAATCATCTCCACCTGTCTTTCTTAGATATACAGTAGTCCTAAATACGTGCTCTGCTGAAAAAGATGAGCCACGAAAAAAAGGGATTAATGAGCCAAAGAAGGAGGCCGTCAGTCGCTTTGCCGGCATCTAAGTATTTACGCCCCATAAGTCTCAACATACGCCTTGAATGCGTCCTTGAATAGCTCGAATGGGAACTTCACTATGCCGGCTCCTACCTGGCCTACTCCAGCCTTCTTATGTGCTATACCTGTATTTATCGTTGGAGTTATGCCTGTCTTGAGCACCAGCCTGATATCGACTCCCGTAGGAGTACCCTGGAAGCTTAGGTATGGTATCGTGAAGTACTTGTGCTTTGCATATGTTATGTTGTACATGTTCTTCGTGTTCTCTACAGCGAACTCAACTGATCCACCTACCCAGCTGACTACAGCTGGAGCGGCGGCCATCGCGAATCCTCCGAAGCCGGCTGTCTCAGTTATTGAGCTGTCCCCTAGATCCGGATTGGCATCGTCCTGTGTGAAACCTGGGAAGAATACTCCCTTAGGAACAGGAGATGGGGCTGTAAACCACCTGTTGCCTAGGCCGCTCACCCATATACCAGCATCTGTTCCGTTTCTCGTTAACACCGTAACTATCGTGCTATATTTGATGTTGTGAGCAGCAAGTGTCATGGCCTTTGCTGATGCCATCCCGATGTTCAGAGTGAAGAAGTTGTTGTTTTTCATGAAATCCCATACGCGGTTGAACGCGTCCTTTGGAACGTCTGCTTTTACTAAGTAAGGAGCTATTTCGTTCATGAACTTGCTTGTGGCCGCAACGTATCTGTTATGGCATTCGTCGCCCATGTGTAGAGCCTGCTGTATTATGGCCTTGAAGTTGATTCCTCCTTTGTCTTTCCTCGCTTCATCAAGGGCAGCCTTCATAGTTGGGTAGAGCTCATCCCTCATCCATTTGAGTCTCGAAAGGACCTCTTTGTCATAAGCTCCATATCTGAGGACTTTGCCTATGCCTTCATTGTAGTTTCCAAAAGCCCTTATCCCAAACTTTTTATCTTCTATTATGTATACGGGCATGTTCGCCGATACTATACCTGCCATTGGGCCCACGGAGCCGACCTCATGATTCGGCTTCAGTATAACTTCTCCTCTTTCCACAAGCTTAATAGCCTCCTCCTCATTAGAGGCCTTGCCTTCGTAGATCAGGGCGCCTATAATAGCACCCTTCATGGGACCTGAAGCTCTTTCCCATGTAATAGGAGGCCCTGCGTGGAGGAGCATATCCTCCCTGAAGCCCGGTATTGCATCTTTCGCGAGCTTTGTGTCAACGAGGTATGGTTCGGCCTCCATCATTCTTTCTACGGCCTTTTTATTTGCCTCTTCAATTTGTTCTTTAAGAGACATTATTTTTCACCTTTCATATACGAGTTTTACCCCTTTTATTCTTCTTAAAAAAATTAAAGTAGTTCAGAGAGCTTGTCTTTAAGCTCCTTTTCCAGCTTAGGCGGGGGCTGATAGTTGACCTGTACGGCCCTTACTCCCTGCCTTTTGAGATCTTCATAGAATATCTTAAGTCCTACGTTGATCACTTTAAGTTCTTCATCGAACAATTTTCTAGCATTGGACACGAGTTTTCACCTCTTTCACTCGGCCGAAGCTTTTAAATATCCTTCGTAAATTTCCCTCACTCTATTATCATTCAGCTTGCCTCTTAGAGCGGAGAGTGCGGCAGCGAGCGCTGAAATGGCGTTGGTTGGAAGGACCGTAACTCCTTCTGCCTCGAGCTTTCTCTTCTGTTCATTGAACCCCTGCGGATCTCCTTCGACGCCAAGTACGTATCCAATTATTATGAGGTGTCTCCCATCTTTTTCGGCGATCTTTTTCGCCTCCCTAATAGCATCTAAATGAGCACCAGCTGGGTCCGGGTGACTGCCATATCCCAATACGAAGTCCATCAATATCACGGCCACCTCTGGATCCTTGGCCTCCTCTATAAGCCTTAACCTCCTTATCGTCGGATCTATCATCGGGTGCGCCCTGCCTGCCGTAAATTCTTCTTCCCCTAGGTCAACGACCGTGTTGCCTACACTTTTGAACGGATCATCGAGTTTCTTCTGCCCTTTCAATGGCGCGTTGCTGTATACTTCAATGCCTAACAAGTCGAATATCATTAGAGACTCACTGGTTAAAGTTCCTCCCGTGTAGAGAGCCCTTATGTATTTCTGCGAGCTCTTAAGCTTCTCATATTTAGGTTTGAGCATCGCGTTCAGCTTGTCAAAAGGTATAGTGTACTTGTCCTTCACCTTTTCATATATAGAGGGGGAAACCAGCCTAACCGATTCAAGAGCGGTAGCATGGAGGGTCCTCGCTACGCTAGTCCTACCTTTCAACCCTTTTGGCAGGTTCATTTCAACCTTTCCCATGAACCCAAGGACGAGCCTCTTGGTTGTATTCTTTTCAGCGTACTCCAGGATTGAGTTTAAAGTTTCTTGCTGCGGCGGCTTGGAGACCATCGTGATTATTTTAGTGGAAGGATCCTTCTCCATGTACGAAAGAGCTAGCTTCGTCATTATGCCCCCGACATAGTTCTTCACATCCCCGCCCCCTACTCCTAAGCCGTGAGAGACTCCTAAGCTCATATTATGTATGAGTGAGCTCACCTCCTGCAGCCCCGTGCCAGCTGCAGCGATTATACCTATGGGACCCCTTCTCACGGCGTTTGCAAACGCTATCGCTTTCCCGTTTATGATCGATGTGCCAGCTCCAGGTCCTAGAACCAGTAAACCTCTATCAAATGCATACTTCTTGAGTTCAACTTCATGTTCCTCTGGAACGTGGTCACTGAACAAGTGGACGTGGATCCCCTTCTCTAGCAGCTTCATGGTAACGTCCCTAGCATACTCGCCTGGAACTGAGACTATCGCTAGGTTTGCATCTGGAAGTGCTGCTAAGGCAGACTCAATATCAACGTATTCCATTTCTCCTCCTGAAATGGGCGCGCTCAGTAACTCTTTTGCCTTTTCCAAGGCCTTTTTTAGGGACTGCTCCTCCTTGGCAGCTATAGCAATGAAGAGATCAGAATCCCCTGCCTTTTCTACCTCAGGTAGCAGTAGACCGAGCTGTTTCGCAATTTCTTTGTTCGTTTCCGTGCCCATAGCAACAATCGCATCTATAACTCCATCCAATTTCTTCAGCTCCTCGCTGATCTTCATGAGCTGAAGGCTGTCCCTCATAAGGTTCCTTTCAACTAGAGCACCGGTTACTTTTTCATTTCCCATTAGTTTTCCACCTATGAAAGTAAACTCTTAAACGTTTTTTAAAATTTTAAAAAAAAGATAATAGTTTTGATATGCTTACTCCGGTCCGTTGCATATAGCAAATATCCTAGCGAAGGCCGACTCGGCACCCTCTACTTTAATTGGAGCTCCGACTATCAGGCAGCGTTTGTTTAGGACCTTGGTTATCTCGCCACCCAGGTTCTCGGCGTGGAGCACTCCTCTCGGGAACGTGTAGGTATGCAGGACCTGGTAGTTCTTCGGCCACGGCATTACCTCGTCTACGGACTTACCGTACTTCTCCTTGAAGAGGTCAGCGATATCTGGTCTGACTCTCCTAATGACGGTGTCCAGTGGGTGATCTTGGCTTATTGCGTCAACACCGGTCCATTTGAGCTGCTTCTTAACACACCATTCAGCAAATTCGTAGGTTGGACCCGGGTGCATCAATTGGTACCTCACTGTATCTGCTGTAGGCTGGTCCCACTGGTACTTGTGGTATCCAGTATGAATTATCAGTATGTCTCCGGGCTTTATGGTTAGGTTGTGCTCCTTCAGCTTTTTCTCTATCATTTCAGAAGTATAGATGCTCAGGTCTTCGACCTCGTCGCTTATGTCAACGATGACACCCTCGCCCACGAAGTGGTCCAAAGGTATCATGTCAATAGATGGGGCTCCGGGGTCAAAATGAATAGGGCCGTCCATATGTGTACCGATATGCCAAGCAGTTTCAATAGCCTGTGCCTGGACCTTGTTCTCGGGCAACGTCTTTATCCAATACATCTTAAAAGGCGGATAGGTTGGGAAAGGTGGCGTATAAATTCCCAAAGGCTGGCTTAGGTCATAGATTCTTGCTTCGTCCCAGTTTATCAATTTGCTCCAATTATATTTTGGCTTTGGGAAGTAGTTCTTTACGTATGGTTTGTTTATTCTTGAGGCGTAATTTATACTCAAATCGATCACTTCTTTATTTTTTTACAATTATTAATAACCAAACTTAACAATTATAAACCTTTCTTCTAAATAGTACGAGAAACTGCCCCATAAAAAATGGTTAACTTGATCGCCCTCAAGTCTAAAAGATTTTATAAACTCCATTTTGAATGATTAAAGTAAAGTCATGGGGGCCCGTGGCTCAGCCAGGTAGAGCAGCGGGCTTTTAACCCGTTGGTCCCGGGTTCAAATCCCGGCGGGCCCGCCACATAATATGGAGAAAGGGCTCTTGGGGGGGTTAAGCCCCCTTTTAACTTTGCAAGATTAATGAGGCAAAAAACTCTCTTTTCAAATAGAAGAAACGGCTGGCACCCCCCAAATATTTTTTAGTTAGA
>JAEMPT010000042.1 GCA_022759165.1 Thermoprotei archaeon | reverse complement strand
CTCATCATCAAAAGCAATTAAGGAAAGAAAACCTGTAAGCTTTTATCATCCTCGCCATAAATGGCGAGGCTTTCGGTTGTAAATCTTAATTTACATAAATATGAAGGATCGAGGTCAACCGATTACGAAGCTCTCATTTAACGTCATCCCTTTACTGAACCTTTCCGGAGTGTATAGTGACATGAGCCGCGGCTCTTTTCCTGTGGCCAGAAATTCTGCCATAAGCTTTCCAGCAAACGGACCTAGCATGAATCCGTGACCGCTGAATCCTCCGATAGCATAGAGCCCTTCTGGCCAGCTTTTCATTCTTCCCATAATATGAGATCTGTCGGGTGTCATCTCATAGTATCCACTCCAAATCCTGATTATCCTTATGAAATTAGAGCCCTTGAGAGCTTTTTTCAGTCTATTTGCATAGGTCCTCATCCAGGCAAATCTATTTTCCAGCTCGACCACGCCTTTAGGCTCATTTCCAATTGTAGTAGAGCCAATGATCTCTCCCTTCAATGTCTGCGAAAAATATAAGTGGAGGGCAGAATCAACGACAAACGGCGATATTCGGAAAGCGAACGGTTCGGAAACTGCTATTTCTTTCCTAACAGGTTCAAGAGGAATATTCAATTGCAGATTCTTAGAGAACTCTAACATCCAGGCACCGTTAGCCAGAACAACTCTACTAACGCTAACTCCCACGCCGCGAGACCGCAGAGAATGTACTTTGCCTTCCTTCACTTCTATCTCCTCCACACGAGAGCGCTCCAATATCTTCACACCAAGGCGTCTGGCTTTTCGTTCAAGGCCGAATATCACCGAATCCGGATGAATTGAGCCGTTTTCTTTACCAAAGAAGCCAGCTATTATTTCCTTCCTTTCTTTTAGGAAGGGATAATTTCTGTAAAGAAGCTCAGGCGGGATCTCCGTAAGTGGTACTCCCCATTTTTTGAACAGCTCATTAGTGCTCTTGAGAGTTTTGTATGCGGCTTCGTCTGAGGCTATCCATAAGTACCCAGTTTTAGTAATCAGCGTATTCATTCCCGTAATTTTAGATAATTCTTCTAGATATTCAGCTGACCTTATTGCGAACTCTAAATTTCTCTCGTCGCCAAAATGTACTCTAAACCTGCCAGCATTTCTGAGCGACGAGCCATATCCAAGGTAGTTGGACTCGAATAAGCAAATGTTATTTCCTCTTCCCTCAAACATCGCTAGGTTCATTGCGAGAGAGAGACCAACTACGCCTCCTCCGATTATCGCTGTATCACACTCCAATTCATTCACCTCAATCGATCATCCCAAGCTCTACTGGCTCAAGTGGAGTCCTCTGTTTGAAGCCGCCTAAAGAACCTAGAGGGGTCTTCCTGAAATAGGATATAGCGAGCGATGACGAAATCCTGCAGATTCTTCCCTGACACGTTCCAGTGCCCAGTGCGGTGAACCTTTTTATCCTTTCCAGGTCCTTATACCCCATATCATATGCGAGGATCACGTCTTCAAGAGTCACGTCTTGACAAGTGCATACGAACTTCATTCCTCTAATGTCTCTCGTTAACAAAAGCTCTGGAGAATTATTTATAATGGTGTCCTCTAGAGGAGCTAAGTCCTTTGAGGATTGAATGTTATTGAGCTCCTTCTCTTCCTCACTCGAAAGGCTTTTTCCAGAAATGACCTTGGAAACTAGCTCAACCTCCTTACTGACCAAATCTTCTGGAGTCCCTGATGCCATTCCGAGGAAAAACAAATTTTTGGCCCCTTTCACGTAGCCTTTTTCTGTTCCTACGGTTGGAGCTCCAAGATATTTGCTGTACACCAGTCTCCCACCTGCTTGGAGAACTGGTTCGATGTCCGGTATGCCCGTTATCGCCGAGACTATTAAGTCGGTCTGAAGTTCTTCCTCTTTTGGGGAAATGATCTTAAGCCCTTCAACTACAGGATATCCCGTGGCCTTCACTTCCTCGGCAACAACCAGTTCACCATCCCAATCGATGCTTTCTCTTTTCTTGAGACTGCCTACGGAAACAACGGTCGTTTCTTTGAATCGAGAAAATTCCCGAGCCGCCTCAAGCCCTCTCTTATCATTAGATAAGACGGCTATCTTTCTTACATCTCTAAGCGCTCCATGCTCAACTATTAAAAACTTAGCGAGCTCAGCGCTAACTACGCCAGGCAAATCGTTGTTTTCAAATATAGGCATAGCATCCCTTACACCAGTGACGAATGCAAGCGTGTTGGCAGCTATCCTATATATTTTCCTTTTTTCTTCACTAAGCGCATATACTCCGTCCTCAAATTTGCCCAGATATATCGACTCAAGTACTGTGACGTTACCTCTTGCTCCTTCCCCACTCTCTTCCTTCAATCGGCTGAACGGCTTCGTAGCGATCAAGACAACGTTATTTCCGGTCAGTTCGACTATTCTGTTAGCAAGCTTTAATCCTGCCCCATCCCCCGCAATGATTGCAACTCCACCTTCTACGACCTCTTCATGAGGCTCAGGCAATTCACTATCTTCCATCGGTAGCTCTGGATTTCCGCTCATCTTCACAACGGTCTTCCAAACGGTATCCCAAAGCCTTCTCACTAGTATGGAGTGATAGAACCCTGCACTTCCTAATTCCTTTCTCGCTTTGCTTACCAGCTCCATGGTATATTTTGGTGATGGATTTGAAGAGGTATAAGGGAGATACAAATATGTGACCCCTTTAGGAGAATGGGCCCTTATCCATGGGCACCATCTCTCCATGTAAAATGGGGCCCTAGGTCTCTTGAACTTTGGACTTGAGGCAGTGGGGATTATCCTTTCCTTGAATGTCTCCAAAATAGGTGAGTAATTCATCTTTACTTGCCCTGCTCAAAGTATTCTAATATAGAAGTCGTGATGTACTCAAGGTCCTCCTTAGAGAGCAAGGGATGAACGGGTATGCTCAGGACCTCTTTAGCTACCTGCTTCGCAACCGGGTTAAGGGTTTCAGGGTATCCCATCGCCCTATAGACTGGGTGGTCATGTAGGGGATAAGGATAGTGAATAGCTGTCCCGATGCCTTTTTTGTTCAGGTGCTCAATTAGCTTGTCCCTATCCTTTTCTGGCACTCTAATGACGAATTGATGGTATACGTGTTTATAGCCAGGCTGCTCCGTGGGTAGTGTTATCTCCTTTACAGAAGAGAGCTTTTTCTTGTAGAACTCCGCATTGCTTCTCCTGATTTCGTTCCACCTGTCAAGTTTTTTCAACTGCACGCGCCCCAAGGCAGCTTGCATCTCCGTCATAAACAGGTTTCCACCTATCATATCGCTCAGGTATCTTTTGGCTTCTCCATGCTTTCTGAGCTTGAGCAACAATTCATAAACGCTGTCTATGCTCGTCGTGACCATGCCTCCTTCCCCGGTCATCATATTTTTCGTAGCATATAGGCTAAATGCTGAAGCATGACCAAGTGAGCCAACTTTTGTCCCTTTTATCTCGGCACCGTGAGCCTGGGCTGAGTCTTCTAGTACTAAGAGCCTGTTATCTTCAGCTATCTCATTTATTGCATCCATATTAGCTGGATGACCGAAAAGATGAACAGGTATTATAGCTCTGGTCCTTCCCGTAATGAGCTCGTTAGCGGACTCAGGGTCTATGCAATAAGTTTTTTCATCGATATCAGCGAAAACAGGCCTCGCCCCGACATTCACTACGGCATTAGCGGTTGCTATGAAGGTAAAGTCTGGAACTATCACCTCATCGCCGCTCTTTATTCCCAGGGCTTTAAGAGCTGCTTCTAGCGCAATTGTTCCATTCATCATGCTCACAGAATATTTAGCACCGATGTAAGACGCGAATTCTTTTTCAAAGTTCTCAGTTTCTTTTCCCCTCGTAAGCATTCCGGATTTAAGTACATTCACAACTGCCTCGATCTCTTCATTTTCTATAATTGGCTTGGAAATGGGGATCCTTATATTCAAATTTATCACACTCCAGACTTTTTGACCCCTCGAAGCCCATCTTTTCTATCTTAATTGCATTAAAGGTCCATCTTTCAATAGTTCGCCATTTTTGTCTTGCTTTGATCCTTCTACTCTTTGATTTGCCGTGGGGGGCTAGGGGTCTCTTTCTATTTATAGACAAGTTACTTGTAACCTATAAATATTTTTTTAAAAAAATAGAAAATTAACCTTTTTTGAAAAAATATCTTGAAGCTTTTCTAAATGCATCTCTTGTGTAATGTTTTGTAAGAAAATTTTCAGTCTAAGGGGGAAAGACCGCTATTTAATATATTCCTCAGCTCCAGATTAGTCCGCTTGGGCTTCATGAACCACATGATTATCTCGCCATTTTCTCTTTCCATGTTTTTGATGTTCAAGATAATGCCCTGTTTTTGCATAAAGCTCAAGAACTCGTCGATGACGCTTTCTGAATAGAACCTAAGGGTAAACTCCTCGGTAATAGCCCCGCCTAAACTGACCTTTTTAATTGAGCTTATCGGTTCTGCTAAAAGAGCCTCGCCTAGCTTCTTCATCTTCTTTTCTAGCTCTTCTCCGTCGGCACCTTCTTCAAAGCTTTTTAAAGCCTCTCTCAGAATACGGGGAAATATGTACGTTCTACCTTCATCAAACATGTACTTCATCCCTTCTGCGATATCTCCAATATTCGTGTGCGTAGTGGTATATTTTAACGGAGGAACTCGGTTAAAAGGATCCTTAAGCACTATCCCTTCCCTTTTCTCCTTTTCCATCGAATTCACAATTTCTCTGATCTTTTCAATCTCTCCTTTGTCGACCCTATCTATTTCTCGAACACACTCTAAGCCCGTGTCAGAGCAAAATTCCCTTTTTGAATCAGCGGATAAAAAGGAGCCCCCCTTCATTACGTCTATCACAAAAAAGCAGAAGTCCTTGCATTCGGGATATTCGTACCTAGTATATGGATTCTCAGTACCTACCACTTCTCCAAATACAACGTAATCTTCCAAGTCGTCTATTCTCTTTTCGCTAAATATCTTCTCAAGCCTGTGCGTTGTGTAGGGGCATATATAACCTCCCCTCGTTATAGCCAAAAGCTTTCCAGCGAACTTAACGATCCTAACATTGTAGCCGTTAAGCTTTTCTTCAATAACAACCTGGTCCCTGAAATGTTGCGGAACGGCCTTGGATAGTAAAAGTATTCTAGCTATAGATGGATATCCAGGAACCACCAACGGGCTAGTCTTGTCATGAAAAATTACAGCTGTCCCCTCGGGGTAAGGACCGATGTCTCTCCTGAAAACCAAATACTCAAATTCACCATATGAGGTTTTCCTTAGACTCTTAGATTTGAGCAGCCTCCTAGCCCTTAATTCGGTTATCCTTAAAGCCTTAGCAAGATCCTTATACGTTATCATTTTGATCTCACTTTTCATGCGTGTTATTTCAGGTAGGGGATTTTTCGTCATTACATTAGAGCTCAGTTTACCATCGTTTCATCATGCGTTTTCTGATTACTCTTAATCGATCAGCATATATAATAAATTTTTTAATTCGATCAAGATAGCATTGTCTTTAGCCTTCTAAGACCTTCCAGGAACGATATCGGGTCGATGGCGATTATCCCCATCCTTTCGGCCATCTTTTTTATTCCATCATCATTCGTAACAAGCGACCCCTTCAGCTCATAAGCTAGGACTAAAACATCGAAGTCTTCTGGACTATCTACAATCCCCTTTCTCATTATCTCTCTGAACTTCTCTCTAGCCTCATGCACTAGCTCGGCATAAGCTTCATCTGTTGCTACATTCTTATCGGTCTTTAGAGCCCTTTTCAATAGGTCCTCCATTAACCGTAATGCTCTGAACGATCTCAACCTAATCGATTGCACATAATCGCTCATTATTAAAGCGGGAATTTTCGTAGTAAGCATATCAGGGGATTTAACAATTATCCACGAGAAAAGATCCCCTAAGGTTTCAAAAGAAACCCCGTTGGAAAGCAGATATCTTCTCATCTCCCCGGCCATTGAAGGAGTGGTATAAAACAATAGGTCCAGTTGAAATCTCAGTTCGGCTATTAGAGTTGAAATCTTTTTTATTGTTGAATCCAAATCATCAGCATTGAGAATACCTTTCAGCCTAGGGTCAGTAAGGGCACTGGTGTCTAAGACATAAATTGAAAGAGGGCCCTTCTTCTTTGATGCCTTTAAATTGCCGTTTTTCGTAGCAATAGCGTATCTACCTCGCAACTTAATTTTTAATTAATTTAAAATGCCATGAACACTATTACTCTATACATAAATTCATTTAAGCGTTCCAATATTTATTAGGTCTTTCCAATTTAAATTTCCTGATTGGTGGTGAAACCCGCTGAGCGCTCAAGAAGGATTCAGCAGTTTTGATATCGAGATCTCAAGAAAATGGAGCAAATATTGGGAAGAAAATAGGCTGTATGAAGCTGAACCAAAGCTAGATAAAAAGAAGTTCTACTTAACTGCGGCATATCCCTATCCGAATGCTCCACTACACTTGGGACATGGCAGAACTTACCTTATACCAGATATCGTGGCAAGATATAAAAGGATGAGGGGTTACAATGTCCTTTTCCCTATGGCCTTTCACTTCACTGGCACTCCAATACTCACGGCAACGGAGTCCCTTCTGAAAAGAGAGGAAAATTTAATCAAAGAATACAGAGAGCTCTATGAGGTAAGCGAGGAAGATATAGAAAAAATAAAGACTCCGCATGATCTAGCGAGCTACTTCAAAAATAGGGCAGAGAATGATATGAAGAATTACCTTTTATCAATAGATTGGAGAAGAAAATTCACTACGGTTGACCCAGAATACAAGTCTTTCATCAGATGGCAATTTGCAAAATTGAAGGAGAAAAACTACATAGTAAAAGGGACACATCCCGTTGGTTGGTGCCCAAAGCACCAGATGCCTGTAGGAATGCATGATACCAAGGGAGATGTTGAGCCGGAAATAGAGGAATTTACACTCATATTCTTTCTTGGCGATGATGGGATTATATTCCCGGCTGCTACCCTCAGGCCAGAAACTGTATTCGGTGCTGTTAACCTGTGGGTTAATCCTGCATCGGAATACGTCATAGCGAATATCGATGGGAAGGAGATGATACTTTCTAGCAAAGCTTACAGGAAGATCACATTCCAGAAAAGTAGAGTAGAGCCTCCAAAAGTGACGATCAAAGGAGAAGAGCTAGTCGGCAGGCTAGTTCTTAACCCCATTACGAGGAAGAAGGTGCCTGTCCTCCCAGCTTCTTTCGTAGATGAAGATTATGGAACTGGCGTTGTCATGAGCGTGCCTGCTCATGCTCCTTATGATTACGTCGCCCTCATGGAATTGAGATCTTCGGGAAAGATCCAGAGATGGAAGGGAGAGTTACCGGAAATTTCTCCGTTGAAAGTCATCTCACTGAATGGGTATTCGGAATTTCCCGCAGCCGATGTAGTAAAATCGATGGGCATAAAGAGTACTAGCCAGAGGGATTTGTTAGAAAAGGCAACAAAGGATCTCTATTTTAAGGAGTACTCCAATGGCCTTATCGATAAACGAGTAGTTGAACTTGCGGGCTACAAAGAGATCGAAGAGTTCGCATCTTCCTTGGTAGGAAGGTCAGTGAAGGAGGCAAGAGAACTTGTAACCAGCTTTCTGAAAAAGATGGGGAAGGCTGACTCTTTCTATGAGATAGCGAATAAACCCGTTTATTGCCGCTGCGGAACTGAAATCGTCGTGAAGGTTGTGGAGAACCAGTGGTTTATAGATTACGAGAACGAAGAATGGAAGAAAGAGGTTAGAAGAGCCTTCAATGAGAAGATCGAAGTTATTCCTGAGGAGTACAAATCATGGTTCATGAATGTGATAGATTGGCTTAAGAAGAGAGCATGTGCAAGGAGCAGGGGGATGGGGACTTCGCTGCCATGGGATGAGAGCTGGATTATAGAAAGCCTCAGTGACTCTACAATCTATATGGCATTCTACACGGTGATACTCAAGATAAGGGAATTATCTATACAAGCTGAAAAGCTAGACGAAAAGTTCTGGGATTACATATTTCTGGGGAAAGGTAGCGAAGCCGAGCTATCAGAAAAATTGGGAATAGACCTGGAAAAAATAAGGAGCATAAGAGAAGAATTTCTTTACTGGTATCCATTAGATAACAGGCATAGCGGAAAGGACCTAGTACCGAATCACCTTACTTTCATGGTGTTTAACCACGTGGCAATATTTCCCGAAGAACTTTGGCCCAAAAGGATTGTGGTCAACGGGCATATCATGGTAGAAGGGGAAAAGATGAGCAAGAGCCTAGGAAACTTCATTCCGCTTTTCAAGGCGATAAGAGAAGTGGGCCCCAACTCGCTAAGGCTCGCTTTGACGTATTCCGCTGAAATCGGTAACGATGCAAACTATGGTAGGGAAATAGTTCCTGTAGTTCATGACAAACTGAAAAAAATAGCTGAAATTATAGACGAGATCCAGAAGCATGACGGGATGGACTCAGATTTTGGTCCTTTGGAAAAATGGATCACTAGCACTTTTAGGAGAAGGGTAGCTGCTGCTACTGAAGCGATGGAGAAGTACGCTTTTAGAGAAGCCTCTATTGAGATTTATTTCAAAGTTGAACAGGACCTTAGGCGTTACCTTTCCGCTGTAAACATTCCAAATTGGGCTATTCTGAAAGAGATAGCAGAGCAGTGGACCAAGCTAATGGTTCCAATAACCCCTGCCTTCGCCGAGGAGCTTTGGCATAAGTTAAAAAGGAAGGGATCGGTGACCATAGAGGAATGGCCAAGTGCTGAAAATATGAAGTATTACCCAGAGGAAGAATTGGCCGTTCTCCTAGTAGATAGGATAGAGGAGGACATAGAGAACATCAAGAGAGCGCTTAAGAGAGAGCCGAAAGGTGTAGTTATAGTCACCGCTGACTCGCAAAAATGGGAGGCCGTTTCTAAAATATTCTCAATGCTTAAAAATGGCTCGCAAGCGAAGGAGATAGTAAAGGAAATAGCCAAAGCGAAGCTAGGCCAAAATCCAAACGAAGCTGCAAGCTTTCTTTATGAGCTGTACCAGAGCTTACCAAAGGACTTGAGAGACTTCATAGCAGGAACCAAATTTGAAGAGTTCGAATTATTGAACCAGCTGAGCATCCTATTAAGTAGAGAACTAAAGCTCAATGTGAAGGTTTTGAACGAACAGGACAAAGAGGCTTCTCAGTATATTTTAAGAAGGAAGCCGATGCCGCTTCGCCCTGCAATAAACTTGATCTTCTAATCATGTTTCACTCCGGCTTAATCGATAATTGTTTTTCCACTTTTTTCCATAATACGGGGGAGTTTTCGGGTTAAAGATGATGACTTTTCCGTCACGACCTCCGACCTAATAAGCTAGAGGCTCCCCCAAATTTGTTCAGGCTAGCATTCCTCACATGCGTATGAGCCGAATGATTTTTTGGTATATTTGCGCTATAGGCATCTCGCTGAGGTCTAAGGACAGAAAAGTAATTATATAGCCTAACCACAGCAAGAAAGGCGAAGCATTCAGTTGTAACATCCCCTAAGCTTTTATACTCAGCTATCGTATTTAATGCTTAAACTCCCCACCTTGACGGATGGGGTGTCCGGCTAAAGGTTCAAACCGTGGGGACTTTAATATGGTTATTAAGCACAAATGCATAGTATGTGGCAGGATATTTTACGATGGGCAAGGTTACATCCTTTCGAGAGGAGGAATGCAACTGGAATTTCACTCCAGCAAATGCTTGACAAAATTTTTCACGAGGGTTTTTTATGATTCATCAGACATATCATGCTTAAATGAAACCATAAAGAAATTATTGAAGGAATACGAAGAACTAAACGAGAAAAGGCAGAAAAATATTGAATAGCTAAGGACGATGCCTATGGACGAATACCTCGAAAGAACTATCGAAAAGTATTGCACCGACGAGTTAATTGACAGTGAGGTATATAACGCGCTCTCTGCTCATGAAAAAGACCCTAAGAGAAGGGAAATTTTAAAACGTATGAGCGTAGAGGAAAAAAACCACAGCGACTTCTGGAGAGAGTTGCTTGGAAGAGAATGCAAAACAAGGGGCCTAAAAACAAAGATACTATTAATGCTTTTGCTTAGAAAAGTGCTTGGCCTAACCTTCGTTTCCATGTTTCTAGAAAGACATGAGGAGGAGGTCGTGCATTTTTACAAAGGGATTGAGAAGAGCCTTCCTCCAGAAGCTAGCGGAAAGCTAAAAGCTATAATAGAGGACGAGGAAAGACATGAGCTGGAAATAATTTCAAGCCTAGACGAGAAGATCGTAAAATATATGAGCTTTGTTATATTGGGACTTGCAGATGCAATCGTTGAAATCAATGGTGTTCATGCAGGTTTTCTCGGCGTGACGGAGTCTACTATAGTAACAGGGATAGCTGGTTTGGTCGTTGGGCTATCGGCCGCGATCTCTATGTCTTCAGCAGCATACCTTCAGGCAAAACACGATGTAGGGAAATCACCGAAAACTTCGGCTATCATGACAGGTATTGCATATATATTGGCGGTCTTAGCACTCGCGCTCCCGTACTTCTTAATAAGAAGAATGATATCCGCTTTCGCAGTCTCTGTCTCTCTAGGAATCGTCATGATAGCTGGCTTCACTTACTATGCTTCTATTTTGCAGAGAAAAGAATTCTTAAGGGAATTCTTAGAATCAACCGCATTGATGATGGGGACTGCGCTTGCTTCATACATGTTCGGTGACGCTCTGGGAACTTTCTTTGGTATAAGAGGCATTTTTTGAGTTTTTATCAGTGACGCGATTGGTGAGCATTATTTTAACCTTTTGCTTTGCTCAGCTTATCGAGAACAGATTCAACCGAAGCTCTTATCGTGCTTGGCAAATCACTGAACCCCGTTTCTAAAAAGCCCCTAATCAAGAGCGAAACAGCCTCCTCCTCATTGAAGCCTTTACTTTCTAAGTATTCTAGTTCTTCCCTCTTTATTTTGCCTATGCTAGCCTCATGTGTAAGCTCAGCGTCGTTAGACAAAGATCTTAGCTCCGGCACGGTTGAGATCTCGGCTCCATCACCCAAGGTGAGGCCCTTACATTCTATGTGACCCTTGGTAAGCTTCCCGCTAGCAACGATCCTCGCTTTCGTAGCTATACTGCTCTTTCCCCTAGCCAATAACCTAGAGATCAGCTGTGAAGAGGATCGGTCTCCGATCAAAAAAACCTCGGTGCTGTATTTTAAAGAGCTAAATCCTGTGCCGCTAACTATTTGATCTGCCCTCGAGGTAGAATCACTGCCTTTCTGGTAAATCATTGTATTGAATGAAATGGATTTAGCTTCCGAATAATTTATGTATAAATCCTGGTAGTTCCCTTTTTCACCGACCTCCACTGAGCTTATAGCAGATACCCCTACAGAGGGGAGCCAGTTATGGATCATTATCCTTGTGTAGCTTGCTCCAGTTCCAACGTATGTCTCCTCAAGGCTAGAGTGAACCGCTTCATTCACTAAAGTGAAACAGCCGGAGACCCCGATGGCTCTAGAACCATCTTCCAATACAACCAGGTTATAGACTTTCTGAACGACTTTTTTATTGCCGAGGACAAAGCAATTGAAAATGGGCTCCTTAACGGTAAGTCCTTTGGGTATGTAAAGGAATATCCCGCTATCGATTTTATTCACGTCTCCCTTCAACGTCTTAAAAGCATATTTATCGAACAGGTCTGGATATTCCCTTGCCGCTTCATGTATCTCAGAGTAAATAACCCCCATCTTCTCAAGGTCTCTAGCAAGTTTCTTGTAAAGTAGATTCTCGTTAAGGATTACGGCCCCTCCCTTTTCCACCTCAAGCCCTATTTCCCTGGCCTTTGTCATAGCTTCCCTGAGCTTGTCTGATTCATTTGTCATTGAATATCACTCCCACGGAAGTTCCTGTATCCTTCTTCAAGAACGGATTTAAGTAGATCTCTTGCGTTGCTGCCTTGGGAAATCCTGCCATTTATCATAACATACCCCCTTCCTAGCATCTTAAGGTTCCTGACAAGCATGCCTGCGTGAGTAACTAGTAAGATAGCAACCCCCTTTTTCGCCATCGCATCTATCATGTTGGCGATCTTCTTTGTAGACTCTACATCTACCCCGCTGTCTGGTTCGTCGAGCAATGCTACTTTTGGCTTCGATAGCATAACCGTCGCTATTTCAGCTCTCTTTACCTCACCTCCGCTGAATCCATTGAAGGCGGGCCTTTCCAATAAATGCTGTAACATTATCTCGTTTACAACTTTGCCCAATTCTTCCTGAGTTCCATATTTCTCAGCTATTTTTTGGAAAAGCCATTTAGTTTTTAGGGAAAGAGCGGGGGGAGCTTGGTTTGCGATGGCGATGCCTGCCTTAGCCCTTTCCCAAGAGGGTAGATTAGTCACATCTAGAGAATCTAAATAAATATTCCCGGCAATTATCTTGTAGGATGGGAAGCCCATTATTGCTCTAAGCAGAGAGGTTTTTCCAGATCCATTCGGTCCCATAAGGATAGCTATTTCTCCACTGCGTACATCCAAGTTGGCTTTCTTTACCACGATTGTTCCGTCGACCTCAACGGTAATACCACTTACGCTGAGAGATGCTTGTGACAATGAAAACCACCTTATGCTATTCTCCTTTTAGCTTAAGCGATTATAAGGTCTATCTAACTTTATCTCCTTCGAAAGTCGAGGCTTTTGGATGCAAGACCATAAAAGAACATTTTAAAAACGCGTAATTTGTAATTCAGCAGATACGTTTAAAAATTACAAATAAATGAGCAATTAACATCCGGTTTGATTAGCTTTTAGAAGGCTACCGAACATAACTCATTTGAAGCCCTGTAAAGAAGTTATGATCTCTCTGCAGCTATTTAGGTGGTGTTTATAGCATGAGCCTTTCAAATATCCTCAAGAGTTTCTTCGAAGTAGAAAAGAGAGGTACAAACCTTAAAGTAGAGGTAATAGCTGGGATAACGACTTTTCTCTCGATGGCCTATATTTTGTTCGTTAACCCAACCATACTGACTGATGGCTTTTCCATCGCTCTTCACCAAGCGCTTGGCATATCGATGAGCTCGCCATTGCCAGAACAATACCAGGGGCTACTTTACAGTGTTAGGCTCGGGTTCACTGCTGCCACGGCTATTTCCGCAGCTGTTGCAACACTTATCATGGCACTGTATGCAAAGCTCCCATTTGCGCTTGCTCCAGGGATGGGGGAAAATGCCTTTATAGCTTACACTATAATACCATTGTTCGCAGACCTAATATTATCTGCCCAAAAAGCAGTCGGAGTTGAAGCCGCCCAGCTAGCAATTTCCCTAGCCCTGATATCAGTCCTTTTCAACGGCATTCTCTTTCTCATATTTTCCGTAGGTAAAATAAGGGAATTCATAATAAATTCTGTGCCAGAATCTCTGAAGCTAGGAATCGGTATAGGTATAGGTCTATTTATAACTTTAATTGGTTTTGCTGACGTCGGTATAGTGAAGGGTGGTGTTGCGACCCCCGTAACTTTCAACACTAGTGCGCTCACAAGCTATCCTTTCTATCTTGGCATGCTTAGTTTCGTAGTAGCAGCAGTCCTACTGGCAAGAAAAGTCATCGGTGGCTTCATAATAGCTATTTTAGCATCTACGATTGCTGCTGGATTACTAGGCCTAATATCAGCTCCGCAGAATCTTCTAATGGTTCCTGTGCTAAGCACCTCAATTCTAAACGATTTACCACGGTCGTTTTATTTATACCTCTCTCTTTTCGGTATCGGTTTCCCGATAGCATTTTCGTTGTTCTTGGTCGACTTCTTTGATGGAATAGGAACCATAACAGCACTAGCAACGAAGGCTAACTTGGTTCAGAACGGAAGGATTGTTGGTATAAACAGAGCGCTGATAACCGATGCATTTTCGTCGATACTTGCACCATTCTTCGGAACATCAACCGTTGTAGTCTACGTTGAAAGCGCCTCCGGAATAGAGCAAGGAGGAAGAACGGGTCTCACGGCCTTAGTCACTTCACTGCTGTTCTTCGCCTCCATAGCGTTGACGCCGCTATTTACTGTAATACCTTCCTATGCAACGGGAGGAGTTCTTATGCTGGTCGGACTGTTGTTCTTATCTTTGGCCGGGAACCTTACGAAGCTCGAGGATTACAGCGAACTCGTACCTGCATTCGTAACAATAACGTCAATACCGTTCACTTATAGTATAACAACGGGGATAGGGCTTGGCTTTATAACTTATACTTTGATAAAGCTGTTGACAGGTAAGTTCAAAGATCTCAAGCCGGGCGTGATCGTTATAACGTTGCTATTCGTCCTGTACTTTATATTGTCAGCCAAAGGATTCTAAGCTGACCCCCTCCCCGTCCCAAAGGGCGAGGCTTTCAGTTGTAAACCACTTAGATCAAAATTTTTTTCTTCCTATAGTATCGTTAATATATTGATACACGATGGCAAAGAAGATAGCATTAATAGTAAATCCTATAGCGGGAATAGGCGGGCCCCTATCTCTCAAAGGAAGCGACGGAATCCCGTGGGGAGAGTTAGGAATTCACATTGGTCCTTCTTTCAAGGTTTCTGTCCTTTTTTTGAAGTTCGCTCGCGAGATTTTGGAATATTCTGAACTGAACACCATAGAGCTTCTAACGCCTAGCGGAGTGATGGGAGAAATTCCCGCGAGAGAGGTGGGATTGAATCCTAAGATTATCTGCGACCCAAAAGAGCCGACCAGCAAAAATGATACACTTGAATGTTCGACAGCAGCAGTCGAAGAAGGAGCTGGGATCATTATCTTTGTGGGGGGCGATGGCACAGCTATGGACGTCTTAGAGGGTTCAGGAAAGGAAGTTCTGTTACTAGGAGTACCGGGAGGAACAAAGGTCTACAGCTCCATATTCGCTAGAAGCGTACAGGCAGCATCTCATCTTTTCGCTTCATATTTGAGAGGAGATTATATTACTACTGAAGGGGAAATAATATTAGTCGATGAAATCAGTCTAAGGGAAACGGGAGAGTTCAAAATATCTAGAATGGAAATAGTTCAGACAATCGAATCTAAAAACGGTCGCTTCCGACAGGAAAGTAAAGATTTTCTTGCTCGGGATGAAGAGGAAATCGAAGAAATTGCAACGTGTATAGCTGAGGAAATTCAAGATGGGACACCGCTTATCATTGGTCCTGGAAGAACAGCGACAGCTATATCCTCTGCTCTAGGTATAAAGAAAAGGAACGTTCTGAGCGTTTCTGCCGGCTGGAAAGGAAAAACCTTCTGCGAGGACTGCACGTCTCTGGAAATCCTCGACTTTTCAACGGAAGTTGGCGGTGGAGAAAAGATTAAGCTAATCCTCTCACCGATTGGGAGGTCTGGTTTCATCCTAGGTAGGGGAAATCAACAAATTCCCTTATCTATACTTAATAAGATTCCAATAGAAAATCTGCTGATTGTGGCCACTAGGACCAAGGCAGCTAGGCTTAGAAGGCTACTTGTGGACTTAAAAGAGAGAGCTATTGAAGAAAAGTTTTCCGGCTATATCAGAGTGAGGATAGGATGCAACGAGGAAATGGTGATGCCTATTCTCCCTGCTTAATTATTACCCTTTTACTCGATCCATTTTTACCAAAAGCTTTACGTTTTACCTTCAGTCCTCTTCGCTTTAAAGAACGAGACTTTTAACTGTAATACCAAGGGCGTTGAACCCATTAGAGCATTTTCTTAAACTAATATTATAGTGGTCACGAAATAATTTCTTAGAAAGGTATCTTAAAATGACCCTCACAGCTGAGGCTAAAAAAAGGAAAAATCCCACGTTGCTTGACTTCGCGAAAAGAAATAGTGATTCGATTGTCCAGAAAACAGATGCGGAAAGCATAGTGAAAGAAATCCAAAACGCCAATGGTGGGGAAAAAGATAGGGTTGAAAAAGCCGAAATTAAGGAGAAGAACGCTAGCAGCAAGAAAAAGCTTTGGTTCACCATTATCGATGAAGCGATAGTTAACGAGGCCCACTTGCTCTCGTACTATTATGACCCGGAGAGGAACTCGGCACTTCTTTGCTTCTACGATGAAGAAAAGCAGAGGATAGCCTATTGGTACGACAAGACCAATCATAAACCGTATTTCCTAGTGAAGGAGGAGCCGAATGAAGCAGAGAGGTTAGTGCCGAGAGACTTGAGAGAAAGAGTTATCGGTATGGAGACCGTTGAAAAAACTAATCTGCTGACTATGAAAAAAGAAAAATATACCAGAATCCTCGTCAACGATCCCCTTGCTGTTAAGGAACTGCGCGGAAGGTTCAGCGATTCCTGGGAAAGCAATATAAAATACCACCAGAACTTCATATATGACACTGGACTCGTTCCCGGTTACAAGTATAAGGTGAGCGGCAAAAACCTCATTCCTTTCTCTATCGCCTCGGACTCTGATTCGCAGTTGAAGGAGATGTTCAAAGGGGAAAGCGAGGAAGTTAAAGCGTTCGCAGAGGAAGTGTACAGACTTTTCGAATTACCCCCTCCTCTACCAAAGATGGCTTCGATAGACGTGGAAGTTTACTCGCCATATTCAAATAGGCTCCCCGATGTGGTTACCGCTCCTTACCCTGTTCTTTCAATAGCTATCGCTGGGACTGATGGAAAGAAGAAGGTCCTCGCGTTGGCGTACCCACACGCAAAAAAGGATCGCATAAGGAACAAACCATTGGGAAATATAGAAGTTGAATTGTTCGATACCGAGCACGCCATGATGATGGAGGCTTTCAGCATCTTGAGAGAATATCAAGTGATCTATTCATATAACGGTGACAACTTCGATTTGCCTTATCTAAGAAATAGGGCTAAGGTCTTAGGTTTCAGGCCTCAGGAAGTCCCCATAAGGGAGTTCCAAGATTATTACACGTTCAAAGGGGCAATTCATGTAGACCTGTACAAAGTTTTCGATAACAAAGCGCTCAAAACATATGCATTTGGGGGGAATTACAGAGAAAATACGCTAGACAGCGTAGCTCAGAGCATAATAGGAGTCGGTAAGGTGAAGATAGAAGAGAGCCCTGGGATGCTTGGCATCTCTAAGCTCGTTGAATACAATTATAGGGATGCGGAGATTACCCTTTCACTCGTTACTTGGAAAAACTTCCTAACCTGGAAGCTTCTCATCTTATTATCAAGACTGACGAAGACTGGGATAGAAGAACTAAGCAGGAGCCAGATAAGCAATTGGATAAGAAATATGCTTTATTGGGAGCACAGAAAGAGGAACTTCGTTATACCTAAACAAGAAGATATTCTCCGGCACAAAAGGGAGATAAAAAGCAGAGCGGTGATAAAGGGGAAAAAGTATGCGGGCGCTATAGTCCTCGATCCCCCGATAGGAGTATTCTTTAACGTTCTCGTTCTCGATTATGCCAGCCTATACCCTTCCATAATAAAAGTGTGGAATTTGAGTTATGAGACGGTAAACCCGTCCTATGAATGCAAGAATATGAAGGAGATCCCCGATGTAAAGCACGTCGTATGCATGGACAGAAAGGGCATGACCTCCCTCATGATAGGTACCATGAGGGACCTCAGGGTCAAGGTTTATAAAAAGAGGAGCAAAGATAAGAAGCTAAGTAGTGAACAGAAAGATTGGTATAACACAGTACAGTCAGCCCTAAAGGTACTCCTAAATGCTAGCTATGGAGTGTTCGGAAGCGATGCATTTGCCCTTTACGCTCCTCCAGTTGCTGAAAGCGTTACTGCTATAGGAAGGTATACCATTACGAGCACAATAAAAAAGGCTATGAACCTCGGCCTAAAGGTTCTCTACGGCGACACGGACAGTATGTTCATATGGAACCCAGACAAAGAGGCGCTAGCTAAGCTTGTGGGCGAAATAGAAAGGGAGTTCAGCCTAGACCTTGAGATAGATAAAGAGTTCAGGTATGTTGCTTTCTCCGGATTAAAGAAGAATTATCTAGCGGTATCGCAAGGAGGAGAGGAGGTGATAATAAAGGGCTTGCTTGGAAAGAAAAGGAACCAGCCAGAGTTCTTGAAAAAGTCCTTCTCCGAAGTTATTTCTCTCCTCAAAGAGGTGAAAGATCCCAGAGATTTCTCGTCAGTGCACGAGGAAATAAAGGGAAAAGTTAAGGAAATATATAGAAGGCTCAAGAACATGGGCTACACTTTGGATGAGCTCGCATTCAACGTGATGCTAAACAAGGACATAGAAGGGTATGTTAAAAACACTCCTCAGCATGTTAAAGCAGCAATTTTGCTCAAAAACTTTGACAGAAAGCTCGTCAAGGGGGACATCATATCTTATGTTAAGGTAAAGGGAAGGGACGGAGTTAAGCCGGTTTCTCTCGCGAAGCTTTCTGAAATAGACATCGATAAGTACCTAGAAATAGCAAAGAGTACATTTGAGCAAGTGCTGAGAACCATTAACATAAGCTGGGAAGATATAGAGGGGATGGCTAGGCTAGAGAGCTTCTTCGGGAAATGACTACAGAACCTTTATTTCAAGCGGGTACTTACCCAAAATGAGTATTTTATCTTTCTTAACTACAACGTCGACTTCCAGCCTAATACCGAACCTTTCAGGGAAGTAGACTCCGGGCTCTATTGTGAAGACGCTCCCGAGTTCAACTGCATCCTTTGAGCCTGGTGCTATGTTGGGCATCTCATGTACCTCTATGCCAAGCCCATGCCCAGTCCTATGAGTAAAGAATTTTGATAACCCTTTTTTCTCAAGAACCTCCCTCACGATGCTGTCAAGCGATCCTCCCAGTATCCCAGCTTTTGATTCGGAGATCCCTACTTCCACGGCATCCCTAACAGCCTCAAACTTTTCCATTATTTCTTCGCTTGGCATACCAAGGGAATACATTCTAGTTAAATCCGCATGGTACCCCTTATATGCTACCACCAAGTCCAGTAAAACGAGATCTCCCCTCTTCAAGGTCCTCTGCGAATATTCGTGGTGAGGAATTGCTGTGTTCGCCCCACTCTGAATCGAAAGGATTTGATCCGCATCAGCACCCAGCCTCCGAGAATGCTCAGCCAACTTCGTCATTATTTCCGCCTCAGTTGTCCCCTCTGAGATAAAATTTTCAGCCTCCTTGAACAAACCATCAAGTATATTTGCCGCAGCTTCGATCTTTTCCAATTCTTTTTCGTCCTTTTTCATCCTCTCTAACAATAGCGCTTCTGAACCACTGACTAAGTTGAAATCATAAAGAACTTCTCTTAACTTCAAGTAAAGATCGATTTTCATTTCTGGGTCTAACCCTATTTTATCACCGCTCTTCAGCCCCATCGCTCTAACTTCGGGATAAAGATGTTTGAACGGATTATCCCCGTCCGAATATATTATTTCATTGCAGTTTAAGTCAGAAACCCTTTCCTCCTCAAGTTTAGGTGCGACAACGAGGCATTCGTCTATCGTAGCGATCATAAATAGAGGTCTCTCAAAGCTCTTTAAATTCTTCCCGGTTAGGTAAAAGAAATTTGGTCCAGAGACGGTTAATATCGCAGATAACCCGTGGGAGAGCACCCTTTGTACCTTCATCCTATCTATTGCGTACACTTTAACTCACCAAAATATTTTGCTTTTAAGAACCAAAAGTAGCGCGAAATTAACCTATAAGTTATCGGTTATAAGTTTTCCGCTATGCGTTAGTGAGCTACCCCGTCCTGAAGGACAAGGCTTCCAGTGTTTAGCATGGGCTTTTCGCCTTTAGCCTTCATTTGCTGGTTCGGGGAGAAGGCTCACCGCACCCCATCCCGCAGAGCTCATTACCCTGCGAGCTATGTTTATGCTTGCATTTAGAT
>JAEMPT010000067.1 GCA_022759165.1 Thermoprotei archaeon | reverse complement strand
GGGTAGCTCACAATAGAATGATGATGTTAAGACTCCTGAGCGAAAGCAGTGATGAGGTGGAGCGACTCTGAGCATATTAAGAGAAAACGTGAAGACGATTGTTACAATGGGACCTTCTACTGGTTCCAAAGAAGTAGTAAAGGCTCTAGCAGAAGCAGGTACAGATGGCTTTCGGATAAACTTCAGTCACGGGTCTAAGGAGATATGGTCAGAATATGTAAACTACATTACTGATGCGGAAAGAGATCTAGGTAAACCACTCTCGTTGATAGGAGATCTGCAAGGTCCTAACCCTAGAATCGGGGACATATTGATTGGAGAGATAAATTTCGTTCCAGGTGAAAAGATACACTTTACGTTTGGAACCATGAGTAAAAACAAGGAAATCCCGATACCATATCGAGAATTTTTCGACATTGTGAAACCTGGTGACACTATCTTAATGTCCGATGGAGCGATTAGTTTAAAGATACTCTCAGTAGATGAAGGGGAAGCTGTTGCGGCAGCTGAGACGAGCGGGACCATTTCTTCAAGAAAGTCTTTTGCCATAAAAGGAAAAAAGCTCTATCTACCTTATGTGACGCCGCATGATATTGAATGTCTAAAGTTCGCTGCTTCGTATAACTTTTCTCATATAATGGCGAGCATCGTCGAGAATCAGGGGAATGTTGCTGAACTTAGGGAGATAACGTCTAAATTGTTCAGAGATCCCCCAGAAATTTACTCTAAAATTGAAACAGAGGAAGGGTATAACAACTTGGAAAAAATAATCAATGTAAGCGATGGTATAGTAGTAGCAAGGGGGGATCTGGGCTCTCATTTTCCAATGGAAATTCTACCAAAAGTTCAAAAAGAAATAATCCGCATTTCTAGGAAACTTGGAAAGCCGGTGGTCGTCGCAACTCAGCTGCTTTCATCGATGATAGAGTCTACTACTCCAACCAGAAGTGAGGTAGTAGATATCTACAACGCTGTTCTAGAGGGCGCAGATGCACTAATGCTGACCAATGAAACCGCTGTCGGTAAGCATCCTGTAGAAGCTGTCTCTTGGCTGAAGAAAATTTCCAAAGAAGCAATAACAATTTATAAAGAGGATAAAGCTCTCTTAGAGGATAGCCTATTCCATAGGTTTGCCTTTGGTTTGACCTCTCTGAGTGAGAGCTTAAGAGCGAAGATCCTCGTTTATACTAAATCCGGACTCACCGGGAAAATTATTTCTGCGTACAGACCAGAAAAGGGCTTTTTCGCAGGCGTCCCTAACGTAAATATAGCGCGCAAGCTCGCTCTATATTGGGGAGCAAGCCCTGCCGTTATTGAAGCTCAAAGCTACGACGATGGCCTACTAAAGCTTAGAGAACTGCTTAGAACAGATGGAATAATAAAAAATGGGGATATTCTGATTGAAACCTTCAGATTTAAAGAGGGGGAAATGCATTCCCTCAGGATTTTTTATGTCCGCTAGGAGCCCTTTGCTTTCCTTTCCTTTATAGCGGCATGAGCAGCGGCTAATCTAGCAACCAAGATTCTGTATGGTGAAGCGCTCACATAATCTAAGCCTGCTTGGTGGAAGAATTCGATGGATTCTGGATCTCCTCCGTGTTCGCCGCATATTCCTACTTCCAAGTCATTTCTAGTCTTTTTGCCCCTTTCCGTGCCGATCCTAACAAGCTCGCCTACACCCGCTTTATCGATAACTTCGAACGGATTTACCTTCAGAATTTCCAGCTCCAAATACTTTGGCAGGAATTTGTTCTCAACGTCGTCCCTGCTAAAGCTGAATGTTGCTTGAGTGAGGTCATTGGTCCCAAAACTGAAGAATTCAGCGTGTTTTGCTATTTCATCAGCAACTAAGCAAGCCCTGACCGTTTCCATCATAGTACCTATCTTGTAGTTCAATTTTATTCCATAACTTTTTTCAACTTCTTCAGCTGTGGGAAGTATTGCTTTTTCTTTCACAAACCTTATTTCTTCTGGTATGGCTACCTGAGGTATCATTATCTCAACTATTGGGTTTTTGCCCTGTAACTTCAGCTCAGCAGCCGCTGAGAGTATTGCCTTTGTAAGTCCTATGTAAACCTCGGGATACGTCACTCCGACTCTGACGCCTCTATGACCCATCATCGGATTAGCTTCTGTGAGAGCTGAGACCCTCTTGTAAAGCTTTTCTAGCTCATCTAATTTATCTTTAGACGCCCCGGCGATTTTCGCTTCATATATTTCCTTAAGTATTTCCTCTGGCTTGGGAAGGAATTCGTGGAGCGGCGGATCTATCAGCCTTACTATAACAGGTAGTCCGTCCATTATCTCGAATATTTCCTTAAAATCTCCCTTGATCATGTTGGCGAGCTCTTCCATAGCTTTTCTTCTTTCATCGCTGGACTCTGCCAATATAACCTTTCTCAAGACTTCCAGCCTCTCTGGCTTTCTGAACATTCTCTCTATTCTCAATAATCCTATCCCTTCTGCTCCATATTCTCTGGCTATTTTCGCATCCTGTGGTAGGTCAGCATTCGCTCTAACTCCTAGCCTTCTGAACTTATCCGCCCATTCCAACAGAGTGCTCAGCTCTCCACCTACTGTAGGTCTTAACGTAGGAACGGCGCCGAGATATACGTTGCCGCTATTTCCATCGATTGTTATCACATCCCCTTCTTTCACAACGATGCCATTAACCTCAAACAACTTCCTGTCATAGTCGACTTTAATTGACTCAGCACCTACTACTGCCGGCTTTCCTATTCCCCTTGCCACGACAGCAGCGTGACTGGTCATCCCTCCTCTGCTAGTCAATATACCAACAGCAGCATAGAAGCCATGAACATCATCGGGCTTGGTTTCAGTCCTAACTAGTATGACGCTTTTACCTTGCTTAGCCTTTTCTACGGCATCGTCAGGGTGAAAAACTACTTCTCCATTGACAGCCCCAGGAGAAGCGGCTAGACCCTTTGCGATCGGTTTTGGAGCTTTCGCTTCGTCTATCCTTGGATATAGAAGCTGTAGAACTACTTCTGGCTTAACTTTAAGAACAGCCTCTTCTTCTGTGAGGATCCCCTCCCTCGCCATATCCACTGCAGTTTTTACTCTCGCTATCGGTGTCATTTTGGCGTCTCTTGTCTGCAAGAAGAATAGCTTGCCTCTTTCTACTGTAAATTCAACATCCTGAACGTCCTTATTTATTCTTTCAAGCATCTTGAGATTTTTGTACAGATCTTCATATAGGCGGGGGAATCTCTCTTTCAAATCTGAAATGTGCAGAGGAGTTCTGATCCCTGCTACAACATCCTCCCCTTGCGCATTCGGGAGAAATTCGCCATATATTTCGTTTTCGCCGTTAGCTACATTTCTGGAAAAGACTACCCCTGTGCCAGAATCCATTCCCATATTTCCGAAGACCATCGATTGAACGGTTACAGCCGTACAGCCTGCAACCTCTGGTGTTATCTTGTTGGCTATCCTATAATAAATGGCTCTTGGGTTCATCCAAGACCTAAAGACCGCTTTTATAGCGCTTTCCAGTTGCATCCATGGGTCTTGCGGAAATCCTCCAGCCTCTTTATTGATTATGGTCTTATAAGATTCGACGAGCTCCTTTAGAGCCTCTACGCTGAGCTCTACATCACTTTTCGCACCATACTTTTCCTTTATCTTCTCCATAGCCTCATCGAACTTCTTGTCATCTATACCGAGGACGATCTTTCCATATAGAGAGAGGAATCTCCTATAAGAGTCAAAAGCGAATCTTTCATCTGAGGTTTGATGGGCAAGCCCCACGACAGTCTCATCGTTTAGCCCTAAGTTTAGAATAGTATCCATCATGCCTGGCATAGAGACCGGAGCGCCGCTCCTAACAGAAACCAAAAGCGGATTCTTTCGATCGCCAAATTTCCTGCCTCTTTTTTCTTCGAGCGCTTTCATTCTATCCCTAACCTCATCCATTAGCCCCGCTGGAAGAGATAGCGTATCTATAATGCTCCACAGCTTCCTTATGAGCTCGTCTCGTACGGCAGGAGGCGGGTTCTTCTCAAGTTGCTTGACCAGTTCATCTACTTCTTTTTTCCTAGGAGAGAAGAATTCCCGGCAAGCGTCAGTTGTAATGGTAAACCCAGGAGGGACAGGTAATCCCGCTCTAGCCATTAGAGATAAGCCTGCTCCCTTTCCCCCCAATAACTTTTTATTATTGGGGTCTCCTTCTTCGAAATCGAAGACATACTTTCTCAAATCCATCACTCCTTTCCATTTTCTAATATACTTAATCACTCCATGTTTAAAAAATTTATTATTATTAATATCAAACTACAATGCAATTAATAGCTGAAGTCTTCCTTTCTAGGCACTTTTAAGACTTAATCTTGTAATAAGTGATGGTTGAACGACTACCCTTATACAAGCAGAAATTTTTCAACGGGCATACTTCACAGCTTCCATCACATCTTTTTTCTTCTATCTTTCCCTTTATGATTAGTATATCTATTTCTTTTTTTAAAGCCTCTTTGCTAATTTTCAGCTCTGTGCTAAGCTCCTCTAAAGTCCCTATCTTTCCATCCTTTAACTTTTCAATGATCTTTTCTCTAATAGCGTCTCTGTCGGTTATTTGCCTTTTTTGCTCAGTCAGGTCCAGACCAACCTCCAGGGCAACCTTTTCCAAACCTTATCGGTTTTTCGAGTTTGGAGAGCAAAGCAATCCTACTGGGCTTGCTTTCACTTCGTATTGGATATCCAGTTTCCTTAGAAAGCTTTTCCGCGAAAGACATAACTTCTTCGTGCGTAGGCATGTTTTCCTTCGTCAGCCTTAGCATGCTTGCTCCTACGTACATGTATGCCTTAGGCTCTATATAAGTGGGCTGCATTATATCGATGATCTTGCTAAAGCCCTTAATGGCATTATCATCCATATTAATGTTCCTCATAAGTGTTATCCTAAGAACTGTAGGTCTACCATAATCAGGGAGTCCTCTCAGCGTCTCCATGGTCTTTTCCCATGCCCTAGGAACGAGAGGCTGGTTCAACCATTCATACATTTCTCTGTTATATGCTTCCATACTTATATAGAGCTGTGAGGGCTTTTCTTGAAGGTTTAGTAGTACATCTGGCCTCACGCCTCTTGTTACCAAAAAGGTACTAAGCCCTCTTTTATGGAACTCTTTCAATAGATCCTCCAATTTATTATATAAAGTTGGCTCTCCGGTCAGGCTAATTGCTACGTGTTTCGGATTCATGGCTTCCTCGAACATCCTCTGCTCAACCTTTGAATGAACTTTATAGCCGCTTAGAAGCCTTTTTTGTCCCTCGATTATTCTATCCACGAGCTCAGATATGTCTCCGTCAAAGTCAGGCATCCTCGTTTCATTCCAAGATAGGCCTACATCCTGCGGCCTCAGCCTCCAGCAATGTACGCATGCATTCCAGCACCAAAAAGCTGCGGGGGACATTTGGATGCATCTATGGCTTTCTATGCCGTAGAATTTGCACTTATAGCAGAATCTTTTTTGAGTAAGAGCGTTTCTAGTCCAACTACAAGTCTTGAGAACGGTATGTTCATTAGCAAAATAATATCCCTGCTTTTTCATCACTTCCCTTAATGGTTCTAAGTCCTCCCTAAGAATGTTCAAATCAGGCACCTTGCTCTCAACTGTTCTTTTTATATATGATGTACCCAGCGATTAATAAAATCAAAGCACTTACGGCGATATAATCAAGAAATTTAGCGTATTTTTCGATCAAGCTCCAGTTCTCACCAAGCAGCCAACCTAGATACGCTAAAAGGGCGTTCCAAGGTAGTGAACCAAGTAAGGTGAAGGCTGTGAATTTCCACAGATTCATTTTTGCGATGCCAGCCGGGAGTGAGATCACCGTTCTTATAGCTGGCATCATCCTTCCCGCAAGCACTATCGGCCCTCCATATTTAAAGAAGAGATTTTGTGCCCTCTCTATATCGCGGTCGTCGATAAGAAGGTATCTTCCGTATTTTTTTATAATCGAGAGTCCAGGTCCGCTACCTAATGCATAAAGCGCTAAAGAACCAGCCAGGTTTCCTAGGGTGCCCATCGCTATCGCAAACAATAGATTCATTTTTCCCTCCCAGGAGAGAAAGCCAGCAAAGGGCATCACAACCTCGCTGGGAATAGGGACGAGTGCACTTTCGAGAGCCATGGTAATGAATATGCCGAAATAGCTAACATCTTGTACGAGCATCGTAGCACTGTTGACAAGCTTTTCAATTACTGATCCACCTAAGCCTTTCTGCAGTAACATAACCACTAAGATCCCCAAAAAAACAACCGAAAACAGAAAAAGAGTTAAACGAGATAGAGACCTCGATTTCAATATCATCCCTCAATCATATCATCGCTGGGTCAACTTCTTTACCATTTGGCATCTTTCCGCTACAGTGAGAGAGGATACGCTCTTTGGAAAAGTTACCTCGTCGGCGAATTTTATGCTTTTGATTTTTTTTCTGAAGATCTCTTCTGTTACGTCGTCAGAAAAGATAACTTTCTTAACGTTTACAATCATTAGCTTCTTTTCAGACTTCTCTAGGTCAGACGCACTTAAGCTGATCTCTCCAATATCCTTTATTACTATATATTCGTCCTGAGGAGGTATCGCTGATCTTATTGTAGTAACAGCAGTGTCTGTAACCTTCTGAACAGCATCGAGACCCGTGTCCACAAGAGATAGAAAGTCCCTCATTGCCTCATTTAAAATTGCTCCAACTGTCATGTTTAGCTCCTTTGCTTTCCTGGAAAATTTCTCGTATAGCTCTTTGTCAACGCCTCTTATCGTTATAGATGCCTTTTTCTCTTCTTCTTTTTCTTCGCTCTTGTTTTCGGTCATCATTATCACCAATGTAATACATGTAATACGATGGTTATTATATTTTACTTTTCATCGTTCTCGACGACATGCTTAAAAAGTGTTGTTTTATTCCTAAGCACCTATTGGATAATAGAAGCTTTACAATTGAAAGCCTAGCCTTTTAAGGCGGGGAGGAGGTCAGTTTTATATTAGACTTTTTAGGACATTATCTTAGCTGATTTCATAAAACTTCTCTTATCTTTTAAAAATGTATGACGAGATTTTAAAATGTAAATTATTTATACTACTAATTATTGTATCTATTATTAACTGGTAAGGGCGAAAGTATCTTGAAGTTTTCAAATTCGATGGAAAAAGAGGCTCTCGAAGGAAATATAGAGAAAGCCCTTCTAGCGATGTCTTTACCACTTACTATTTCTGATTTGTCCGAAGTTTTATACAACCTTACGGATACGCTTTGGCTTAGCTGGCTCGGGGCGGCTCAAGTAGCTGCCCCGACGGTTTCTTGGCCACCTATTTATGTTCTACTTTCATTTGGAAATGGTCTGATATCTGTAGGATATGCCAACATCTCAAAAGCATGGGGAAAAAGGGATCTTGACGAAGCAAAAAGGAACGCTGGTTCGCTTTTCCTCTTTTCGCTTTTGTTTTCATTCATTGTTTCGATTGTGTCCCTCTTATTCAGCGGGGAAATTCTAAAGCTCATGGGTGTGCCTCAGGATGTTTATCCGTTCGCGCTTATATACTTCAGGCTCATATTAGTAGCAACACCTCTAGCGTATATTACCATAGCTTTCTCCGTGATATCATCCTCTATAGGAGATGCTTATGTTACAATGAGGGTGAATTTATTCTCAGCACTAATCAATGCTATCCTTGATCCCGTCCTTATTTTCGGTCTAGCAGGTTCACCTAGATTAGGTGTAGCCGGAGCCGCCATAGCAACTCTAGTAGCCAGGGGTATAGTTGCCATATACTGCATAGTTCTTCTTTTTTTCAAATACAACAAAATCCGCCTCAATGTTTCTCACCTTGCTCTTTCGAAACAGTGGACAAAAAACGCATTTGTCATAGGTTCCCCCTTGGGCATTCATCGCGCTTCGAATTCCCTCGGCCAAACAGTTCTCGTTTCAGTTGTTTCTGCATTCGGATCAAAAGCGCTAGCAGCATATGGAATCGGAATGAGAATTATAGACCTGATTCAAACTTTCACTTCAGGTTTAGGAAGAGCTACTGCCGTTGTAGTTGGCTTGAATCTTGGAAAAGGAGAAAAATCAAGGGTCATTAAGGCCTCTATTTCATCGTTGAAGCTTATGTTCTTAACACTTTCAGCTTTAGGAGCGATTTTAATAGCTTTCCGGACAAATCTTATGGAATTTTTCTCAAATGATACCGAAGTAATTGCTTTGGGCTCTTCTCTTTTGCTTTATTCAGCTATTTCTCTTCCTTTCTTCGGATTATTTTTCACAACTTATGGAATTTCCAACGGAAGTGGAAAAACTTATTTCTTCGGAATTCTTTCTGTAATAAGGACATGGGTACTTAGGGTTGGGGTTATAATCCTGGCGTTTGCCTTTTTCAAAATTCAAGCCAATGATATTTGGGAGATCTTAGCAATAAGTAATATACTATCGGGGGCAGTAGGCGCCCTATGGGTCATAAAAAAAAGATGGTTGGTTTAAAAATCATTTTTTTGTTTTCTTCAGTTTTTCAGCGTCAGCGTTGCTAAGGATCCTATAAACCGTAATGCCTGTTTCTGGGCTTTTCCCTTTTATGGCCAATCTACCATTCTTCAGCTTAACTACTTCGTAGTTCTTCAGTTTTACCATTTTTTTGGCTTTAACGTCGAAAGCTTCGAATTCCATTTATTTTCTCCCGAAATTTTAATAAAACTAATTAAATATATATATTTAATGTTTTATGTTAAATCCCACAGCTTTAGGAAAAGAGGGTTCTGTTCCTCTGACATTAGCTTTTTGGACTATAAAGCCAATAGCTTACCTCTTGCCCCGCTCTGAAAAGCTAGGGTTCCCCTCTCCCATCTGCTTAGATTCCCTGCATTCGTTCGGTGTTTCGTCTGTCATCTGGAGGTAATTGGGGGATAAGAGACATCATAACACTGTTTAAACGGTTATCGATCCTGTATCTAAACGCTTAAGGGCAACAGTAGTTCTAATCTTGTTAATCTTCGAAAGTTATTGAAACGAAGAAGTTTCATGAGCTTTCAATTCTTTCCTGGCTTAAAAAACGAGGTTATCATTTGTAAACAATAAAATTTTTAATGTTTTTATGTTAAGCTTATTTAAATGAATGTTTTAATTATAAAAGAGATCTTATTTCGTCAAGTAGCTCTAAAATGAATTTTGTACATTATATATTGGCGAAATTTCTATAATCCTTTCCAATTTAATCAATGGAGAGGTGTTTACATGAGGATAGTAGTAGTAGGCGGTGGAGCTGCTGGTGCTTCCGCTGCTTCGAGGGCAAAAAAGCTCAACCCTAATGCTGAAGTAATTCTTATCGAAAAAACGAAAATGATCACTCATGGTCCATGCGGCATTCCTTATCTTGTCGAAGGATTAGTAAAATCGAAAGAAGATCTGATTACATACTCCCCTGAAGAATTTGAAAGAGACCGCGGAATCAAAGTGAGAATTAATACTCAAGCCATAGATATTGACTCAGATAAAAAAACGATTACTTTGGCTCGATTGGGAGGAGGTTCGCAGGAAAAAATACAATGGGACAAGATAATAATTGCTACGGGGGCCATTCCACAAATTCCCAATATACCTGGCAAAGAATTAAAAGGCGTTATAACTGTTAGGCACCCGGCAGAAGCAGATATACTTAAGGAAGAAATAGATAAAGCCAACAGGGTAGTCATAATAGGTGGCGGATACATTGGTATTGAAATGGCTGAAGCCATAAGGACTCTTGGAAAAGAAGTGATTATAATTGAGAAATTAGATTCGCTTTTATCAAATGCAATTGACAAAGATATGTCGAAGATAGTCGAAGATGAATTGGCGAGAAGAGGGGTAGAAGTCAGGAAAAAAACTACATTGTTGGAGATAGTTGGAAAGGATCGCGTTCAGGGAGTTCTTACAGACGGAGGAGAGGTAAAAGCAGATGCCGTAATAATTGCTACGGGAATCAGACCGAACAGGTCATTAGCAGAGCAGGCGGGGGTAAAATTAGGAAAAACAGGTGCTATAGAAACAAATGAGTATATGGAAACCAACGTAGAGGGAATTTATGCAGCTGGAGATGTCGCTGAGAAATTTCATAAAGTAAAGAAAGATAAAGTATGGATTCCTTTAGCTCCCTCGGCGAATAAGGAAGGGCAAGTAGCTGGAGCTAACGCAGCCAGAGGCAGAACGATTTTCTTTCCGGGTATAGTGGGCACCTCAATAACGAAATTTTACGACTTATACATAGGCAGTGTCGGATTACTTGCCAAAGAAGCTGAATTATATGGTTACAAACCAATAGAGAAAACGATAAAAGCTAGAACGTCGGCGCATTACCATCCACAGGGAAGAACTGTATACGTTAAGCTTATAGCTGACGAGCCCAGTAGAAAGATTATCGGAGCCCAAGTCTTGGGGTATAGCGAATCTGTAGCTGGATATATTGATGTTGCTAGCGTTGTAATTGATAAAGGAATGACCATAGAAGAACTTTATTTCTCCGACTTGGGATATATGCCTGCTACTGCGCCGGTTTGGCACCCGCTCATAGTAGCTGCAAGGGTGCTTTCTGGCGGAACTCTTTAGTACTGTAAAAATTTTTATAGCTTTTTACCTAATATTTTATTTTGTAATAAAGAATATATATAGTAAAACTTATATATTATAATAAAAATACTATTATTCAAAAATATTTAAACAAGTGATGAAAAATGAGTAGAACCGAGAGCGAACTGAAACTGCCAAGCGGAAAGGAGCTCACGCTTTACGATTTGGTGAAATTTTGCTACAATTTCTCGGAAACGGATTTAGAAATTCTCTTCAGGCTGTTAAACAAGAAAATGACTCTAGAAGACTTAAGTAAAGAACTCGGTCTTAGTAAGGCTACAGTTAGTAGATGCCTCAATAACTTACTTGGGCTTGGATTTATAGTGAGAACTAGGGAGATAAGCTCAAAGAGCATCGGGAGGCCAAAATACACATATTATACTACTAAGGAGTTGATCGAGTCTCGTTTAAGTAAAGATATTGAGAAATGCGCTGAGGCAATAAAAGAGTTCATAAATATAGTAATTGAGAAAAGGACTGGACTGCAGATACAGAATCCATAGCAATTATAGGAGCTATTGCTTTTTCGGTTGAAACCATAGAAAAAGCTATTTCTCCTTCGAGATCTGTCTCTGCTTTGATTATGCTGGCCTCCTTTCCCTGAAAGGCGAGGCTTTCAGAGTTATAAAGTTATAAATTAATTATAGGCTTTATATAATATAATAATTAATGTTGGTATCAAATTATATGAAATAGGTGATAAAAATGTCATCAAAAAGAAGAACCCGTAGATTTTTCGATGAGTTCGATGAGTTCTTCAGAGAAATTGAAGAGGAGTTTGAAGAACTGTTCAAAGAGAACTTTGAAAAGATTGAGGCTCTTTCTAGTAGCGAAAAAAAGACGCCGTTGGTCTACGGATTTAGGCTGACGATTGGACCTGATGGTGTGCCACATTTTGAGGAGTTTGGCAATGTCAAGAGATCAGGTTTTAGGCCAAAAATATCAGAGGAGAGGGAGCCGCTTGTTGATATATTTGAATCGGGAAATACCTTAACAGTTGTAGCGGAACTACCGGGCGTTGAAAAAGACAAAATAGAGTTGAAAGTCAAGGACAACAAGCTAATAATAAAGGCAAGCAACGGTGAGAGGAAATACTATAAGGAAATAGAATTGCCGAAGCCTGTAAAGAAGGATTCAGCTAAAGCCCAGTATAAAAATGGCGTCCTAGAGGTTAAATTTGAGGTCGAACAGCCAAGCAAGAGCGAAGAAGGAGAGAAGATTAAGGTAGAGTAGAATTATTGGACTTCATTATGCTGAAGATAAGCTCTCTTATAAGGTCACTCCTAGTCGAATATCCTTTTTTTACCGCGAGTTCATCCAATTGTTGTAATAGGTTACTATCTAGCTTGAAGGTTATCGTCTTTTCGACCTTAATTGGCAATATCTCGCCGTTAGCTTGATGCACCAGGTACGGCTTTTCAAGGATAGAAGCGACCAACGCCCTCAAATAATCGCTCCTTGAAGAGAACCCGCTTGCCTTCCAGACTTCTTCTATCCACTCAAACATTTCCTCGCTTACTTTTAGTGAGACTATTTTTCTAGTTTTCACGATGATCTCGATATCGGTAATCCTTTTCATATCGTCGAATGTACCACCGTTGTTCATTACATATTCTGACCTCCGCGATATGATTGAGTATCTGTATAATAAAGCGTCTGTTAAAAAAATTCGATAGATAAGCTTTTTAATGTTATTTAGATTATCTCAAGAAATACGCTATTCAGAGTTTAGATAAAAGTTTTTACGATGTTGAGGTCAAACGAATGTAATACGGTGTATACAATGGAGTACGAATACTTCGAAAATCGGATGGATTGCCCTGTATGTAAGGGCAAGTCCTCCTTTGTGATAAGGACACTCGTATACGATATGCCATCATTTGGAAAAACTCTGCTGATCAGCGGAAAATGTGAATCTTGCGGATACAGATTTACATTTAGCACGCCCTTCGAAGTAAATAAAGGTAGAATTATAGAGTTCAAGGTAGAAAAGTCTGAGGATCTTAATGCTTTGGTTTTCATTGGTGAAAATACGGATATAGAGATCCCCGAATTTGAATTTGAGTTCCTTTCTAGCGATTTGGAACCTGGCTTCGTAACGACGATCGAAGGTCTTCTTGTCAGGGTTAGAGAGAAATTAGTAAGCTTTTGCTCAGATGATAAATGTACTGACTATATATATAAGTTGAATCAAGGCATTGAAGGAAAAATTCCTTTCACTTTAAAGCTTATTGACAGATATGGAAGAAGCGAGATACTGTCTGAAAAAGTTGCAAGAAAATATTTGCTATAGGCCTTAAAAGGGAAAAGAAAAAAAGTCAAAATATATCTTAAACATTTTGGTGATCTAAAATAGAAGAACTGCCAACAATAGATTATGAATACTTTGCTAAGCTTGATATAAGAATAGGTTCGATAAAATCCGCTGAAAGGGTAGTCGGTAGTTCTAAGCTTATAAAGCTAGTTATAGATTTGGGCGCGTTGGGGGATAGGCAGATAATAGCTGGAATAGGAGAGGTATATTCGCCAGACGAATTAGTGGGGAGGAGAGTACCTGTATTAACTAACATAAAACCGAAAAAGATCATGGGTTTAATAAGTCAAGGCATGATCCTAGCAGCTGGTTGTGAAGATGATGGTAAACCTGTCTTGTTGTTACCCGAGAAGGAAGTCTCTCCAGGGTCTAAAGTTTGTTGAACTAGAACTTAAGGTAAAATATTGAAGGTGAATAATTTGGTAGAAGCGGATGAGACAACTTCGACTAGCAATATCGAAGTTGCTTCTCTAGGATGGGGAGAAGGTGGGAAAAAAGAGATCATAAAATTGGTTAATGTGCACAAAATTTACAGGCAAGGAGAAATAGAGTTTTACGCATTAAAAGGCGTTTCCTTGAGCATTTTGGAAGGAGAGCTAATATCGATCATGGGCCCATCAGGATCTGGAAAGTCAACGCTTCTCAATGTTATGGGGCTTCTTGATAGGCCCACAAAAGGCAAAGTATTGATCGAAGGTATAGATGTCTCTCGGTTGAGTGATAGGGAGCTCGCATATATTCGAAATATCAAGATAGGCTTCGTGTTCCAGTTCTTCAATTTGATAAATAGGCTGACCATTTATGAGAATATAGAGTTGCCCTTATTGGTGAGGAATTTATCCAAGAAAGAGAAGAGAATGCTGGTTCAATCAGCAATCCTTAGAGCAGGCGGAGATCTTTCATGGTTAGCTAAGAGGCCAAATCAGCTTTCGGGAGGGCAACAACAGAGAGTAGCAATTGCAAGGGCTCTCGTAACCTCTCCTAAAATAATATTGGCTGACGAGCCTACTGGAAATCTAGATAGATATTCTGGTAAACTCGTGATGGAGGAATTTTTGAAGTTGAATTCTATGGGTCAGACTATAGTCATCGTTACTCATGACCCTGAAATAGCGAACTGTACGAAGAAAATAGTCTATATTAAAAATGGAGAAATCGTAAAAGTGGATACAAATGATATCAATTTCAGTAAATGCATTATAAATACACAATAAAATATTAATGTTTTTGCGTTATAGACCATAAAGCCATTGAGAATTCTCTATTCCCATAAATATACGCAGACAAAGAATACTTTTTATAAAACTTTTGCGAATATTAGACTAAGTTTTAAAGGCTTCAACCAGTTTTTATATATGTCTGAAAAAGATTTATTCCTTTGTGCCTATTGCAATCACGAACGAGTATTGGGTGAAAAGGATGAAGGCTAGATCGTTCCCATTGGTGTTTCTGTTACTGCTTTCGGTTGCGTACTTTACTGTTGCCCTCTCTCAGTCGCCGGCTAATACATTTATACAAAATGTGAATTTTAAAACGCAACAGAACACAGATGTATACCCTGGCTCTTCTAACGCTCAATTGAGAGTAGATGTTACTTTCAATGTGAATGCTACTAATCCAACTGGAAAACTGGAAAGTCTTCCTTCTGGTATAACACCTTCGAGCGGATATGGGACTAGTTCTGGAGCTAGAGACCTCTACGGAAACAACGCTAAGAATGTAACTGCAGGTGAAACGGTATATTTCATTTTCTATTTAAGCGTGGACAAGAGCGTAAAGCCTGGTACATATTACTCTGAGTTTTCGGTTACTTATACTACAAATGGCGGCAACATCGAAACAGATTATTTTCAGGTGCCTCTAACCATATCTGAATATCCTTCCCCAAATATAATAATATCCTCCGTAAACTGGAATCCAGCTGGATATCCTGGGGTACACGGTACCTCCTTGCAAGTGACTCTCGAGAACCAAGGAGAAAGCAGCATCGTTTCAGCCACAGCCAACATAATGCTTCCATCAGGAATGGAAATCGATAACCCACAGGTACAGTTGGGAGCCTTAGGAACGGGCAACAGCGTAACTGTTACCTTCAGTTCTATCGATATAAGCGAAGATCTGCCTCCAGGAAACTATTCGGCATTTTTAAATATTAATGCATTAATGCAAACCCAGGATGGGGTTTCATATAATTCTACTTTCAACGTTCCATTTACATTGAGTGTTAGTTCTGTACCTTCCAAATACAAAGAATTAAGCGTTCTGTCGGCTTACTGGGGAGATACGAGGCCTCAGCCTGTCTATGGAGATTCACTATATGCCCAACTGAATGTTCAATATATAAACTTAGGTGATTATACGATCGATTCAATTCAGACTCAATTGAGTTCTCCATTCATTTTACCGGTCAGAACTGCTTCTGCTTATTCAACACCCATTAATGGAGGAGGGGCTGCAACTTTGAATTACTATGTGTCGTTAAATGTATCGTCCATCCAAAAAGGCACTATACCTGCCTATATTAACGTGACATATAGAGTAGACCTAGGCGGGGGAGCTTATCTTACGATTAAAGACGTTCTTAAAATCGGACTGGATGTTGAAGGTTTTCCTTTAGGTAACGGCACTCCTCGCATTGGTCTTGTTTCCTGGGGATGGTACAACGGGTATTCTGTTTTCCCAAACACAAAGGGAGCTATTTTTAGCATCACTATTTCAAACAACTTGCCATATTCGATATCTGCCGCGAATTTCACGCTCCTTCTTCCAGACGGCTTTTCCTTAGATACGTCCACGGAGAAAATCGTTGTTGGAAATCCAATCCAATCATATGGAACTTATACCATGCAATTTAAGATGAATGTAGGGGGAGTTTCTCCTGGCAATTATACTGCCTTCCTGCTCTCAGACTTTATTGCGAATAGCGGCGGTCCCGGAGTGAAGTATTCTGAGATCACTCCAATTGAACTATCTATAGATAATCTCACTGATTCTATAGAGGTCCTTAACTGGGGATGGAAAGAAGGTAGCGTGGATGTTTTCTCCTATGGTGCGAATTACTACATCACATTCAGAAACTTAAAATTCGATGGTGTCTCTAACCCAGTTTTATACGTTTCCCTACCCAATGGTTTCCTTCTTTCATCAACTAATACTTCGGCAGGCGGAATACTACCATCTTCGCCCTATACCGCTACGCCTCAAATTATACCTGGCAGTGAGGTGCAACAATACATCCAGAACCTTCTTACCGGAACCTCACAATCATCGAGCTCATCCGCGCCTTCAACCTATTCCAAAGGCAGTTCGATTTATTTCTCTTTTCCATTGAACGTAATGGTTGGCGCTGTTGGTAATTATTATGCTAATGCAACTTTATCGTTTATTGATGCCTGGGGCACGTTGCGTGAATATAAGCTTGAGATCCCGCTTACAGTATATGGAGCGATAAATTACATAGACGTAAGAATTATAGGAGATTTAAATATCATGAATAGATACACTAATTTAACGTTAGAGATAACAAATCACGGATCTTCGCCTGCGTACAATGTATATATAAGCTTATCACCCCCCTCTTCTTTGGTATCTTCTCAGACCTCGAACACGATATTGTTGGCTAGCCCTTCTACTCTATACATAGCTAAACTAGATGCTAATATGACTGAAAGGATCCCCGTGACTTTCGTTTATAACCCTCTTGGTGCTCAATCAATTAGCGGAGCTACCGCGATTATCAATTATGGCGTTGTACCCATACAAGTCTCAATCCAGTACAAAGATGCGGGGGGAATTCAGCATTCCTTCAATAACCAAATAGCCTTAGCCATAGAGCCTTTCATTAAGCTGTCTTTGACTCAGGTCTCTTCGAGCTTATCAAATGGTACCTTAAGGGTAAACGGTTTGGTTGTCAATTATGGCAGTCAAACAGCTTATCGAGTAACCGTTGAAGTGGAAGCTGCCAATGCTTCTTCTTCATATTTCATAGGAGATATTGATTCTGGCTCACAAACAGCATTTAGCGTTCAGCTCTCTGTTCCCAGCGATGCGAGAAAGGAAAACGTCACGGTCATTTTAACATATTATAACAATTACAATGAGCTAAAAAGAGAATCGATAAGCTTCGAAGTTGTAGGTCAACCTTCTCAAAATATAACGCAAACTCAGCCACCTCAAGGGGCTGCTGGGTTGATCGAAATCAGAGTTGCTCTCGCTATGGTAGCCGTTTTCCTTTTGCTAACTGGTATTTTAATTTACAGAATGTATAGATCTCATTCTCGCAAGCTGAGAGAGATGATCGAAAAATGAGCGGGATCTTATCCTTTTTTTCCTTCTTATGGATCTCTTTTAAAATGGCCATTAGAACTCTAGGACAGAGAAAGATCAGGAGCGTGCTTACTATACTTGGTATCTTGATAGGCCCCGCGGTTATAATAACTATAGGGGCGGTCGTTGGTGGTTACTCCCAATATATAATAAATCAAGTTTCAAGCTTAGGGCAAAATAACATAATGATAACACCTTCGTCTGACTATACGCTAACTAACGATGACCTGAATTTTTTCAGGTCTCAGCCTAACGTTGATAGAGCGGAACCATATTACTTGACACAGGCGATAGTTAAGAGGGGAGATAAAGATCTCCAGGTTTACGTTTATTGCACTGATGTAGAATTCATTCTTCAGTCAATTGGAGGAATAAAGATAGAGAGCGGTGAAGCCCCTTCTTCGAGCGATATCTTGGGAGCTTTGATTGGTTACAAAATTGCCTACGACGATAATAACAATTTAGTCTATGGAATAGGAGACGTTGTTCCAGTCAAGTATTATGCTTCTATAAAAAATGGAATTCCGCAATATAAAACTACAAACGTTATTGTGAGAGGGATAACTGCAGAATATGGAGGAGCACTTTTCTTCAGCCCAGATCAAACTATATTTACTCCGCTTGATGCTGGCCAAAAGATATTCGGAATGAAGGAGTGGTCTGGTGTAATTGTTAGAATGACGGATCCAGCCTATGTGAAAGAATTCGTGAATACAGTAAGGAACACTTATGGAGATAAGGTGTCTGTAATATCATTCAGCGCTATAGCTGATGTTGTTTCTAGTATAACTGCTGCTGTTAGCTACGTAAATTACGTTGCATCTCTGTCTGCGGTGGCGGTAGCGGTTGCCGGGACAACGGCTACTATGGTTACCTCTGTGATAGAGAGGACCCGAGAAATTGGAGTTATGAAGGCGATCGGATACACGAATGGAAAAGTTATCATAATGATACTAAGCGAATCTTTACTGATGAGTTTTGCAGCCGCTGCTTCTGGAAGTGCCTTGGGGGTTTTAGGGGCATTATATTTGGGGAGGAGTGGAATGATGATTAAGGCGGGTACCACTTCTATAACACTTTCTGCGCATCCCCTTTTCACAGCTAGTCTCTTTATATCTGCAGTTTCCCTCACTGTAATGGTAGGGATAATAGGGGGATTATTGCCTGCTTACATGGCTGCAAAAATACCGCCGGCTGTTGCCCTCAGATATGAGTAAAAATTTTTCAATTGCGGATTTAAATAGGAAATAATTGATCTTCGCACATGTACAAGCTTATGTCTCAAAGCAGATAATTATCAGAACTTGAAATATTTAGAAAAAAGCAAGTCGTGGTTATATTATTTTCCTTTTTATTGCACTCAATGATGAGCTTTAATGATGAAAGCAGAGCTTGAGCTTTTTATGCAGAAAGAAATAAAAGCATATCAAGGAAGCTGAATGTGGGGAGCATCTCTTCCTTTATAACTGGTTGAGCATTAGTCTTTTTCAAGTTCTTCATCCAAAATTCTGATAAGATCTCTGTCTGTAAGAAGCCCGACCGATCCTTCTTCGCTTTTAACGAAAACAGCACCCATTCTCTCTGTAGCAAGTAGAGAAGCTGCTTCTCTCAGGCTATAAGAGCAGTCCAGGACCCAGGGATTTTCAGTTATTAGCTTCACTCCTTCTTCGATAGGTCTCCTGCTACCTTTTAAAAGCTCCCCGATCGAACTTTCGGATGTAATAAAATAAAGTGCTTTGAGAAGTGAAGCAAGACCATATATAGAGCCATTCTCTATAACTACAAGATGCCTTATACCAGTTGTAAGCATGATACCAACAGCAGCTAAAATCTCTTCATCTGATTCAATCGTTACTAAATCCCACGAGGCCTCACTGCACACGCTAGTTAAATTTACATCTGAGATGGCTCTTGCTAAGTTCTTTTCTTCCAAAGCACCTAGGACTTTCCCGTTTTCATCTAATATTGGAAGGAAGCCTATATTCCTGTCTACTAGAATTTTCACTGCTTCCTTGAGGCTTGCTTCAGGTGAGATCGTTATGGGGGGCCTGCTAGCATATGTTTTTGCCGGGCTTTCAAGAACCTTTCCCAAAGAACCCGCTTCGATTAGTTCTACACCTTCCTCGCCTTCTATAAATATAGCTTTAGCAACATCCCTTATACTTATAACTCCCCAAGGCAAACCGCTATCGTTTATGAGAATAGCGTGATTTCTGTTTCTGGTTAACATTTCTCGGGAAACTTTTAGGAGAGTTTCGTTGAAATTAACTACGACTGGCCTTCTATCCGCATAAGTAAGTATCAAACTTGGGCACCAATTAAAAATATTGTTAGAGCAACTTATTATTAATTGCTCTAAAAGCCAAATTCAACTAAAAAAATCACAAAATAATAGGTCGCTATAATGGCGTTCGTTTTACACTATCATATTTTTTCTAAGGGTTCTATTCCCAATATATATAGCGAGTTTTTCAATATCGCTCTCGTTGAGGCAACCAATTGGAGCTTCATTCTCCTAGAGCTCGGTTCTGGATCGCTCAAAACGGGAACGGTATCATACCATTTATTGAACATTTGAGCAAGCTCTCCTAAATACGCAACGAGAATTTCCGGCTTCAGTTCCTTAGCAGACTTATATATTATATAAGGAAAAGCGGACTCCTTCCTAATGATCCTCCACGTTATTGGGTCAATATCCTCTGAGATCCCAGCAAAGCTCTCACCTTTTTCTTCAGCTTTTCGCAAAAGGCTGCTTGCTCTAGCATAGGTATACTGTAGGTAAGGGCCTGTGTTCTTCTCGAAGTTTATTATATCTTCTAGGTTGATCGTAATGGGCTTGTCTGCAGATATACTTACGAGTGATTGCCTAACTGCACCTATTCCGATTTTCTCTGATATCGCTCTTGATTGAATTTCATCCAAGTTTCTATTTCTTCTCTCCAACTCAATCTTAGCCATTTCTTCAGCCTTTTGAATGAGCTCGTCAACTGTTATATACCTCCCTCTCCTTCCACTCATTTTAAATCCTTTCAAGTTAACCATTTCATAGGAATAATGGATCAACCTTTTAGCTAAATCGGGATATCCTAGCGCATATAAGGCTAGTCGAATTTGTGCCTGAGGCAACATTTGCTCTTTTCCGACCACATTTATAACGTAGTCGGCTTTCGATTCCTTGAACTTAAAAATCGAGTAAGCTATATCTCTGGTTGGATATAGAGTGGTTCCGTCACTCCTTTTAAGAACAAGAGGCGGAATTTCCATCTCTTTCGGGATGTTTAGCTCTATTTTTACCTTTTCATTTATTATCAAAGAAAAATCGAGGCCCTCCGAACCTTTCACAGAAGAAAAAATGGGGGATCTCCTCGCTTGTGATAATATTCGCTCTACTTCACCGTTCCAGATTAAATCGCTTTCCCAGTCCCATTTATCAAATTTAACGTTCATTCTTTCCAAAGTTTCCTTGAATCCTTGGAGAACTTTCTCGATTATATGCCTGTACTGCGATGCTACCCCCCTATCTCCTCTCTCATACAAAATGGAAATCCTAGCTATCTCTTTTTCCGGTTCTTCATCTTGCATTATTTTACTTGAAAGAACTTCAAAAGCTTCTGGCACTTCGTCCCTTAGGCGAGCGATTTCTCCAACCAATTCATCTTGCTTTCCGATTAACTCCCTGTACTTTTCGTCACTCGCATTCTTCAATTCTTTCTTTAATGCGTTCATCTCTACCAACAAATTTGTTAAAGCGTAAATTTTTCCAATCCAGTGATCGATTTTCCAGCCACTCGAAAGCGTATCAATGCTCTTCCCTTCATCGAGCAACTTTGATAAACCATACACAAGTACAGCGATTTGTCTACCAACATCGTCGACATAAAACCTCGTTTCTACATTAGTTCCATAAAATCTTAAGAGCCTAGCTAAAGTGTCCCCCAAGCAAGAGTTTCTAGCGTGACCTAAGTGAAGCGGATGTACAGGATTCGCACTAGTGTGCTCTACGACTATCTTAAGCCTTATGTTGCCATGTGTACCATATGAATCGCCCATAGAAGAAAATTCCCTAAAGAACTCACTAGTATATTGATTGGAATCAAGTTTTATATTTAGATACCCTGCCGTCACCTGAACAGTTGCGCTTAAACCTAGATCTCTAGAAAGGCTTTCGGAAACTTCCTTAGCTATTTTCTCTTGGTCGCTTAATGCCACCCTCTCTCTCGAAAGAGGATATGAGAAATCGGCATCGATATTTTCAGGTGGCTCTGCGATTAGGTATTCCCTCGGCAATGAGGCTGGTGGTAAAAGGCGATCTAGCGAATTCCTTATGGAAGTCAATGCCCTTATGTAGATATAATCCTCTCGTGGTCTGAGCTCATTTATTATCATTTCAGTTACCTTCCATTATTTTCATAAGTCCATCTGACCTCCTCCCCGCTCTAAAGGGCGAAGGTTCCTGCAAGTGCGAAGAGGTTTAGGATTACATTCCCTTTTTCCGAGGGTTCAATCCCGGGCCTGGTCTCCAGCCCATTACCCCT
>JAEMPT010000058.1 GCA_022759165.1 Thermoprotei archaeon | reverse complement strand
TTGCCGGAGCGTGCCCTTTCAACCGCCTCCTTTGAAGCCTCAAACATGGCAAACAGGTCATTGTCCGGTATGAATACCCCAGGTATGCCATATGCCACTGCTCTATCAGCATTCCTTGAAACCGCTGTCGATTTTGACTTGGGAACGCTTATCGCGTATTTGTTATCTTCGATTACAAATATGACGGGCAAATTCCAAAGCGCAGCTAAGTTCAGAGCCTCATGAAATGTGCCCTGGTTGGCGGCGCCGTCGCCGCCATAAGCGACCGCAACATTGTTCTTCCCTAGCTTTTTGAACGCCAATCCTGCTCCAACTGCCTGAGGGAAGGAGGCTCCGACTATTCCGCTGCATCCAAAAGATGCATTGACATCGAACAGGTGCATGTGGCCTCCTTTCCCCTTCCCTAGACCGGTAGACTTTCCAAAGATTTCTGCCGCCATCTTCTTCAGATCTACGCCTTTTGCTATAGCAATGTGGTGAGGCCTATGGGTAGCCGAAATGAAGTCCTCCTTTTTTAGGTGAACTGCCATTCCTACGGCAGCAGGTTCCTGCCCAGCGGCCAGATGCATCTCGCCAGGGATCGGGCCGGCCGCTATATTGAAGATGGGTTGCTTTCCTTCATAATAGTACTTCCTTATAGTATCCTCGAAGTAGCGTATTTTTATCATGTCTTTGTACATTTTCAACGCTGTATCTTTGTTTAATTCTACCAATTTTCCCACCTTAAGTAATTTATAAGAATGGTTATATTATAAAATTTTATGCTTATACGTTACAGCATAGAGGAAGATATGGACCTAATTATAAGCTCAAGGAGTGGGCTCCCCTCGGCAAGGGGTTCGCCGAAGAGTAGTTCCTCCTCTGCATATGGCTCGACATAGCTCAAAAGGAAATGAGACTCCGGGTACTGAGTGGAGATTTTTCCGGAGTAAATGGCTTCTCTTACCGGCTCAGTATCGTTGTATAGGTAGGCTTTTCCGGGGGCGACAATGACTAACGCATTGGCTTTATTTAGTACGCTGAAATAAGGGTATATTGAGTTGCTAAATGATTCTATCAATACGTTTTTCTTCTCATCCTTTATCGATTCTAGGCATCGATCAAGATTCTTATTAACAGAGCTGCTCGCCAGTTCTCCGAACGCCTCATCTAATCCCACCTTTCTTGCTCCTACTCTGTCTGCGAATTCGATTATCTTTTCCTTCATGCTCCTTGGTGAGTTCTCTATGTTTTCCTCCAGTAAGAAGTATCTAGCATCGCCGCTTTCGCAACCGGTAATCCTTATCAGAGCTGTCATCTTTAACTGGTTTTCCATGTCTTTCAAATATTCCTTAAGCTTATCGGGTCCGGGCTTATTGGGAGGTTCGAGCGGAGACAATAATAGGTCTATTGGATTCATCCTGAGCAAAGATCCTTCGCTAAGCCCTAGCTCCTTCTCATATAGAAGTGCATCCCCTCCCACCAAGTAGCCTCTCCTAACGCTCTCCTCGAATGACCAAGCCTGCGTATATATGCTATGAGCTGAGACCGGCTTATATGGAGCGAACTCTATTCCTCTTTCCTTCATTCTTTTGATGAAAGAAATTGAGAATCTGGTCTTGCCGGAGTCATAAGGGAGTAAACCAGAGACTAATAGGATAAACGCCAACTAGGCCACCTTGCTTACCTTAGTCTTTCTTATATATTTTTTTGATCTCTTCGGCGATCTCTTTTGGAATCCTCTTAGGCTCATGTTCAATTGAGAGCTGGAGATAGATCATCTTGGAGGCTTCTTCCAAAATCTCGATTCTAGCTATAGCCTCTTCAACGTTCTTCCCAAAGCTGAACGCTCCGTGGTTCTTTATCACGATGACATCGCTTATAGGTATAACGCCGGATAATGCCTCGGCGGTTCCCTTTCCAGGCAAGGCGAAGTCTATTAGGCTCAGCCTGTTCAAATAAAGCACTTCTTCTGGAGTTACGTTCAAGGGGGGTTTCAGGAGACCTGAGTTTGCAAGGGCAACAGCATGGACAGGATGAGCGTGCACAACTGAGCAAACGTCTGGCCTTTTGCTGTAGATCAAAAGATGACTCGGAAGTTCGCTTGAAGGCCTTTTAATTCCATTTAAGACGTTACCTTCCATGTCTACTTCGACTATGTCTTCGGCTTGCAGCGTCCATTTTGGAGAGCCGCTGGGAGTTATGAATATCCTGGTTCTATCCTCAGACCTAATGCTGAGGTTTCCTCCTAGTGAAGAGACCAAACCTCTCTCATAAAGCTTCCTCATTCCCTCTGCTACCTTAGCTCTCAGATCCTCCATTGGACCCACCTAATTAGACAGAATCCTTCTGATCTCCTGCTGGAACTTCTCCTTATCTACAGGGCACCCTATCGCTATTTGGTCCGTAATTGGGTTGATTATCAGGGGGAGAAGCAGATCTCCGCCCTCTAATATCTCGACTGTCGCTTTAGCCTCTTCGCTTTCATCTATATTAATGTATTCGTATTTTATCCCCATTTCATCCAGGAAACTGAGGGCTCTTTCGCAGGGAATGCAATTCTTTGCCCCGTAAACTACTATTTTTTTATCATTTTCCCTTTTTGAGGGAGTCAAGCAGCTCACTTTCCTTTTCTTTAAGTTTACCTTGGAGCTCCTTTAATAATTCAGTGCTTCGCTCTTCCAGTTTCCCTCTACCTTCTGAGTAAGCCTCGTCGAGACCTTTGAGCTTTTTTTCTACCCACGATTTCCTATCTTCAGCCAAAGGTGCCACCGTAAGAAAAGTTATCCCTGGGAGTTAAAACTGTTTCCTATCGATAAGGAAAGTAAGGTGAGTCCCATCACATGAACGGGATTTGAAAAACTCTCGAGATAAAAGACCTTCCCTGCATGTGGCATACTCTAGGTTAAGTTTTGAGGCTTCGCTTACCACTGGTCTCAGTAAAGCTTCCCTGACCTCTTTTTTCAAGTAACGATAACCTCCCACGATTTCTCCTTCTTCAAAGTACATCCTTCTCAACCTATTTTCAAGCTCAGGGAAAGCGTTGACGAGGTCCCTGAAGTCCAATGGCTTGGCCTTATAAGTCGAGGTAACGATCATCTTTGCGCCGGCCTCAGCCAGTGCTCTAACGAGCTCTCTCAACTCCTGCTCATCGTCATTGATCCCTGGGATTATTGGGTCTACCCTAGCCCCAACTGGCAAGCCCGCGATGCTGAGCTTCTTCATCGTTGTGATTCTCTCGGATGGCTCTGGCGCCCCCGGCTCAATTCTTTTGGCAATGGAGGCGTTCATCGTGGTAACGGTCGGTGTTACTGCGACCCTGCCCTTTAGCATTATCTCAATGTCTCTTTCGAGGAGTTTTCCCCCTTTGGTAGTTATCAAAACTCTGAAATCGCTCTTGATAAGGGCCTTAATCGCTTCCCTAGTTAGCTCGTAGTCTTCTTCCTCCGGTGGATAAGGATCACTGCTTGTCCCGATATTAACAGGAAGCCTATTATCGAGCTTGGGGATGGCCCTATAAAGCAACCTTAAAAAATCCTTCTTTGGGTGACTTTTTCTCTTACCTATATAGCTTTTTGAATAGCAGTATAGGCACGCGAAGGAACACCCCGTATAAGGGTTAAGGGAGTACTTTTTCGGGCAAGTGCAAAGCCTTCCATGCCAAGGGTCGAAGATAGAAAACGGGTAAATAGACCTGTCCATACATTTTTACCTCAAGAAGACGTGTTTCTTCCTAGTCTTTTTATCATAGATAAAAATCAAGTTGGTCATGTCATCTATTCTGATTTCGTACCGATAGCCCATGTGGATTTTCTGCCCACTCTTCAACATAGATCTGGTCTTTCTTCTTGCATATTTGGGTATCCATTTCAACTAATGGCACCGTTCAATACAATATTTATATATTTTTAACCTTAAAAACTGTTGAAGCTGAGGTCATAAACTATTGGATTAATAATGCCAGATGCGAATAGGTAATCGGTGCAAGGACTTGAACGATGGTCAGGGTCTAGAAATAGACTATAGCAAGGCCGCTGAAAAAATAGCTCAATGTGTAAAGGACTATTTGGAAGTTAGCAAAGCTAATGGCTATGTGCTTGGACTGAGCGGAGGACTAGATTCCGCTGTGACGGCATCCCTCTTGGTCAAAGGAGTTGGGAAGGATAGAGTTTATGCGCTAATATTACCAGAAAGAGAAAGCTCTCGAGAAGATGTTGAAGATGCAAAAGCCGTGGCTGATTCCCTTGGGATAAGATACGTCTTAACCGACATCACTGACCCGGTTGAAAATGTCTTGAAGATGTTCGGTGAAAACTATAATACTGCAGATAGAAAAGCGAAGGGCAATCTGAAGGCTAGGATCAGGATGGCAACCTTGTATTACTTTGCCAACAGGATGGGGCTCCTAGTAGCAGCAACCAGCGACAGGAGCGAGTTCCTCATAGGTTACTTCACTAAGTGGGGTGATGCTGCTGGCGATATATATCCCCTGATCTCGCTTTACAAGACCCAAGTTAGAGGAATGGCATTTTTCCTAGGAGTGCCAAAGAAAGTGGCGGAAAAGCCTAGCTCTCCAGGTTTGTGGCCGGGTCAAACAGCGGAGGGAGAGATCGGGATGAGCTATGGCGAAATTGACCAGATCCTTCACCTCTTGGTTGACAGGCAAGAGCCCATCGATGAGGTCTCAAGGGTTCTTGGAATTCCGAGAGAGAAGGTCGAGGCTGTATGGAGAATGGTGATATCCAGCTCTCATAAGAGGTTCAAGTTGCAGTCGTGCGGGGTGTGAGCATTGGAAAAGCTATCTTTTTCTGACGCTCACTCACATTCTAACCCGATTCGCGGTATGGGTGCAAGAAAAATCGCAGAGCAGTTTGCGAAAGAGGGTGGTTGGTTCATAGCTTTCATCATGTTACCTACATGGGACTATACAAATGAAGTAGTTTATGATGTAGATAAATATGACAAGCTCATCGAGCTGCATTCCAAGGACTGTAGAGAGGCGAAAGACGCGGGAATCGAGGTTATGTGCTTTGCGGGATTCCATCCGGCGGAAATAGATAACTTGTTGGAACGAGGAATATCACCAAAGGAAGTGAGGAATTACACGTTAGCTGTAGCTAAGGTTCTGGGAGAAAAATGCAGCGAGGGAAAAATAGATGGAATTGGGGAGGTTGGAAGGCAACATTATAAAGTCCAGGTTCACTCTGCCCTTATAGCGCAAGAGGCTCTGGAGGCTTTTCTCGCTTTGGCTGAAGAGAGAGACTGTCCTGTTCAGTTGCATTTAGAGCAGGTTTCCGGATTTACAGCTGAAAGCATATCTAGACTGGCCAACGCTATTGGGATAAAAAAGGATAATTTGCTCATACATCATTCAACGATTGCTGTGTCAGCTGAAGCTAAGGAGCTGGGAATGTGGTCTACGGTCCTAGGTAAAAAGGAGGTAATATCTGCTGCCCTCGAGAGGAGAGGAAGCGATCTGTTGCTTTTGGAAAGCGATTTCATAGATGATAGTAGAAGAGCTGGAAAAGTGATTTATCCTTGGGAGATCGCTAGGTCTTTAAAAAGTTTGCTTGAAGAGGGGGGGATCACCTCAAACGATATCGAGAAAATTTCTGTTGATAACGTTAAGAAATTCTTCGGTATTTGACCTCCTAGTTTTGAAAGGCGGGATCTTCGGATATAAGATTGAAAAAGGGATAATGCGTTGTTTTATTGAAGTGAACTCTTTCCTGTTCTGAAAAGGGCATATCTATAGAAGGCAGCCATCGATGAAACTGCTCTTTCTGGTATGCTGTAGCTAGGTATCCCTTCTCTGTCCAGCATCCTCGCCGCCTCCCTTGTCTTCTCTCCACCAAGCATAACAACGTTAACCGGCTTTTTCTTGATGTTATAAGTCTTCAGTGAATATGATATTTTTCTCGCCAGTTCTATTGGGTCAAGGAAACCTACTTCGCAATACATCACCACGGCTCCCGTTATTACGTCGTTCTCTAGAGCGGTCTTTATTGCACTTTCGTAGCTATTTGCAGAGGCTTGTCCAGTTAGGTCTATCGGGTTGTTCGGAGAACCGAACCAGGGCATGCTCTTTCTGAACTGTTGCTTTAGATCATCGGTCATCTCGAGCAAAGGCAATCCGTTAGCTTCTGCTGCATCAGTAGCCATAACCCCCATTCCTCCTCCGTTGGTTATTATTACGAACCCTTTTCCCTTCAGATCGAAGCTATCGACGCTGGCTAACATCTTAGCCCAGTCGAACAATTGCTCGACGTCATTGGCCCTCAATATACCGGCTTGTTTGAAGGCAGAATCATACATCGAATCGCTTCCTGCCAGACTACCAGTGTGGCTGGATATCGCCTTCGTTCCCCTCTCTGATCTACCGGCTTTGAGTGCTATCACTGGCTTGCTCTTAGAAATTTTTCTGAATTCGCTCAAAAATTGCTGACCCCTGCCAGATGATATGCCTTCAAGGTACATGGCGATAACTTTAGTGTTATCGTCTTTCTCGAAGAACTTCCCTAGGTCTATAGGATCGATATCGGCCATATTACCAAGGCTTACAATAGATGAAAGCCCTATGCCCTCCATGGCTGTCCATGCCATCAGGGCTATTCCTAGTGCTCCGCTCTGTGTTAGGAATGCGATCTTTCCCTTTAGGACTTTCTCAGGTCCAAAGGTGGCGTTGAGGTTCGTTGGGGTGTATACAACGCCAAATATATTCGGGCCGAGAATTCTGACTCCGTGTTTTTTGGCTATCTCAACTATCTTCTCCTCTAGGTCAGCCCTCCCCGTTTCCTTGAAACCAGAAGTTATAATGCTCACGACCTTTACGCCCTTTTTGCCCGTCTCCTCAACTACTTCGGGCACCTTGTCGGCGGGAACCGTTATTACTGCGTGGTCGATCTCGTCGGGGATATCCAAAACAGATGGGTAGCTTGGAACACCCATAATCTCTTTAGCTTCCGGGTTAACCGCATATACTTTTCCTTCAAATCCATTTGCAAGTATGTTCTTAAGCAGTGTTCCACCAACTTTGGCGATATTCCTGCTTGCACCAATGACGGCGATCGTTCTTGGCTTGAAAAGTTTCTCAATCTTTTCTAGTTCCGGATCAGAGCTCATGGCTATCACTCTTAATTTTTTTTAATTTTTATCTGCTATTTTGATCAAAATATTTTGAATTTTCGTCGACCTCTTTCCCCCGATTACTCAGGTCCCCCCGCATCTGTTCGGTTCTACGTTCCTCATCTGCGAGGAAGTTTGGGAAGATAGAGGCCTGATTCTTATTTTTGCTGTCGCAGGCGGCTGCATTCCCCGCATCCTTTACACTTAGGGGCAACCGGTTTAGCTTCACCACGAAGAACAGTTTAATTTTAAGAAAGCTAAAAAGCTTTTCCATACAGCATATTTTATAACCGAAAGCCTCATTTTTCAAGACGGGGATGAGTGAAAGCTTAAATCTTTCTTCATTTTAATTGCTTTTTAATGAAGAATAAGATTAGAACTGCGGTTGCACCTAATCGCTTGGATGCGCGATTGGAAAACATATAAACAGATGTGGGGGATCTCTGGCTGCTCCGACTGCCCCGCAGATCATAAATGTAATTCCATACAGATGAGAGGAACTCTTATCCTTTGAAGAGGAGGGGTTACATTTGGGAAACAAACTAGTATATAAGAAGATCGAGCGTTTGATTAAAACGGTAGAAGAATCGGGCGCCGATAGCATGATAATATCCTCAAGATCCAATTTCCTTTATATAACAGGGATAGATGCTAGCGGTACGATATACTTAAACCTTATGACGGGAAAAAGAGCCGCGCTGGTTCCAATAATGGAATATTGGAAAGTAACGCAAGAGTTAGATGGAACTCTTGAGACGTATGCGGTAAGTAGATTTGCTTTCGATGATCATCCCAATTATCCCCTCCTCCTAGGATCCATGGGTGATGCTCTTGCTAGATTTATAGATGGAGATACGAAGATTGCGGTAGACTCAGATCCCCTTCCTTTCAATCTAACAAAAGACAGTTCAAATGGCATAAAGTTTGTCAATATTTCCAAGGAGATCACTTCGATAAAACGAAGGAAGATGACCGAGGAGGTTGAGCTAATAGAAAAGGCGTCAGAGATAACAGAAAGGGGGCTTTCGGATTTCCTTAACTCCATCGGCGTCGGAGCAACGGAGAGACTAATGTATGGAGAGCTCATTAAAAAATTATATGAAAATGGGGCCAGCGGACTAGCGTTCGACCCTATAGTAGCAGTTGAGGAAAACGCTTCAAACCCGCATGCATTGCCCACAGCAAAAAAACTTACTAGGGGAAAGGCTCTTGTGGTTGATGTGGGAGCTAAATATGGTCCATATTGCTCTGATATGACTAGGACCGTACTATTAAATGCTCCGTCATATAGGCCCTTGCTTGAATTGCTGATAAATGCGTATGAGTCATCTTTAGATTTAGTCCGGCCCGGAGCTATTGCCAGAGACATAGATATGCAAGCAAGAAAAATTCTCTCTTGGAGGGGATTAGAGAAATATTTCATCCATTCCTTAGGCCACGGCGTAGGCGTTGAGGTGCACGAGGCCCCTAGCATATCACCCTTGAGCGAAGATGTCCTCTACGAAGGAGATGTCATCACGATTGAGCCAGGCTTCTATATACCAATGAAGCTTGGTATGAGGATTGAAAATACTGTGCTAGTGACCAAAAATGGAGGCAGACCCTTAAACAAACTTGGCATGCTAATCGAAATGTGATCAGTTAGAGTTTGCCTCGAGGTTCCTCTTCATCGATTCATAAAGGTAGCCTCTCGCTCTAGCCGAATAAATCCTCCTCTTGGCCTCCAGCTCTTCTATCATTTCAGGTGTGAGCGTATCTGGATCTGCATATGTGGTTCTGTTCAGCTGGACAAGCTTTTCTTCTTTGACCAGTTGCCTCAGTGCCCGTCTAAGCCTGTCCTCTCCTATCACGGCGCTGAAGTGCTCTCTGAGCTGTTGCCAAGTCATCGGCCGCTTCTTTCTCTTGAACAGATCCATTATTAGCCCAGGAATCTCGTCGTCATGAGGCCCGACCTCAACGACTACGTCCTCATCCTCGTAGATCGATTTTAGCTTCATTCTGTATCACCCTTTTTCCATTCTAATATATGATTTTATCTTTCTTTAATATATACTTATGCTCTATATTTTCGGGGGAAAATTTTGCCCCAAGGATCGATTAAAATGTCTTCTTATAAATAAACCTTTTTCGAAAAAACAAGAACTAAAAGGAGGTTTTAAGATTATTAATAATAATTTTATTCCGTTTTTTTAGCAATGAAGACAGGAGATCTTCTGTTCTTGCTAACGGCCTCTACCGCTTTGCTTTGCTCAAGCATTTTGAGAAGCTTCCTCGAAGTACTCATGGATATGCTGAGCTTCTGGGCAAGAGAGAAGGGTGTTATATAATCCATGTTTTTCACTTCTTTCTCAGCTCTTTTCAGCAATTCGGCGGGAACTGAAACGTTCATTTCCGCCTGCTGCACTATTGATCGGCTTGAGGACTGCTTTTCCTCTTTCTTCTGCTTTGGCATAATCATAACCTCATATAGGGTTGAGCCAAATAGGTTTATTAATAATTTGCTAGCTGTTCCTTGGTCTAGTTTATCGCATTCATAAATGGGCCTTTCAGATTGTGGCTTCATTTTTCCAGTTCAGTGCGGAGCAAAGGGAAAATCTACATCATGGCAAGTAAATCCTTTCTAGGCTACATTAAGATAAAAGAACTTGTCCACAAAAGGTTATGAAAGGATGTTTGATTCATTAAAGTATGAAGAATGAGGTGTTAGAAAATCTATCGAGGTGGGGGAAATAAAATGAGAATCCTACAAGTTGGAGATATTCACTGTGACATTAACAGGTTGAAGTCCTTAAAGAATGAGAGCAGGTCGTTTCAATTCGATTTACTTGCGATTCATGGCGATGTTGAATGTGATGGAGAAATAGTCGATTTGTTAAAGGAAATGTCCGAGAAATTGGTTTTCGTTCCAGGGAATATGGATGATGTAGGCGTTTCAAAGGCATTTTCGAGAGAAGGGTTAAACATTGATGCTAACGTTATTGAAATTGGAGGCTACGTGATCGCAGGAATAGGTGGGATGAGCTTCTATTCTTCGTTCACGAGGGTTAAAGAGCTTCTTCCCTTTTATAAAGGAAACAAAAAGATATTGATTCTTTCACATCATCCACCGCTTTCCTCGAAAACCGATTTGGCATTGGGAAAGATCCACGCTGGTCTGCCGGAGCTCAGGGAGCTAGACGAGGAGTTTAAAGTTTACCTGCACATGCATGGTCATATTCACGAGTCCCCCGGGTGGGAGGTGATTGGAGAAACGTTGGTCGTTAACCCCGGAGCTCTCAAACATGGTAGGTTTGCCTTGATAGATTTAGAGAAAAAAGAAGCAAAGCTATTGAGGATAGGTTAGCATGGAGGAAGCAAGCTCTCTTATATCGTTCTTATCAGACAAGTCAGTTGTCTCCCTTTTCGCTTTAGATACCCCGGAAGAGTGTGCGGAGATCCTTCTTGACCCTCTTGGAGAAACAAAAGAGCAGCTTATCGCTTGTGCCTCTAAATTATCGGTATTGAGGAAAAGGGATGAAGAGCTTCTAAATGCGCTAGCTTTAAACTTAAACCTTGGGGGGGTCATCTTTTTATCGCCGACTTTCGCTCAGCTTAAGAGGAAAAACGTTATTGAGATAAGGTTGTTGGGGGAAGTTGGAGAGGTCTTTTGCAAGAAGTGCGGTCATTCCTTTCCAATAGTCCCATTTGAGGAAGTTTGCCCATATTGCGGTCTTCCCCTGCTACCAAAAATTCAGCCATTGCCTGGAGATATGGGGAAAAGAGTCGAGAGGGCAGTCCGTACCGCCATGTCCAGCGACGCTCTACTTGTCCTTGGCAATCCGGAAAAATTGCTTCCTGGGGCATTAATACCTTGGGTAAGCAAGTTATTTGGCGGAGTCGAGCTAGCAGTCGTCTCTCGTGATGATGTAGCCATAAAAAGCATAGCGGACTTGGTTATCAATAAAGATCCTTTAGAAATCTTCGGTTCGATAGAAGAAAAGCGTTCATAGGATCCTTCATTCTTTCTGCTCTCAATCGCCAATTTTCTTTTTCGGTTTTTTGATGTTAACTCCATCTCGCTGGCCTTTTTTCAATGAACAGTAATTTCATCGGATCTTTCCCGAGATTACAACTGACGGTTTCGTCCTCCAGGTCGGAAGGATTTCAGATGTCAGAAATTGGTGAAATCATAAAGCCTACAATCCATCTAGCTATTGGTGGCAAGGCCCTATAGAAAAAGTACAACGAAAAAAAGGAAAGCGTTACAAAGCTGAACAACTTAACGGCAAAGGCAAATTTATGCGACACCCCGAACTTATTCACTAGGAACGAGAATGAAAAGACCCACAAAGCTATTCCAAACACGAATCCCAAGAATATCACCGTCCCCAAGTTTCTCACGAGAGGTACACCTACGCTTACCCACCACATTATCTGAAAAGGATTTGTCAGGCCCATCGTCAATCCAACGAAGTAGCTCTTCCCATTCAGAGCTTCATCTTGATTATGAGTATAGCTGGCCTCAGACCTAAGTGAACTGTAGGCTAGCCATGCCAAAAAAATGCCTCCTCCAAAAGATATCAGCGGTACCACAGACTCCGGTATAAGTTCTCCGAAGAATATCGTGATAACCATAAACGTCATATCTGCGGTTAGTGCACCGAAGCCAATCATAGCACCGTTCTGCCAATTCCTCAGGCTTTTTGATGCGATTATAGCATTCACTGGTCCCGGCGGGGCAGCCAAACTCAATCCAAGCAAAAAACCCTGAAGAACCCCATCTATAATAACGATGCACCCAAGTTGAAGGTTTTTTAGAGTTTCAAATTAAAAACTTAATTATTCCCCTTCTTAAAAAAGACTAACTGATATGGGCGGGGGTGCCCGAGCGGACTAAGGGGGCGGACTCAAGATCCGTTGGCGTAGGCCAGCGTGGGTTCAAATCCCACCCCCCGCACCATGCTAACATGGATCTTTTGAAATCGCGTTAGATAGAGAAGAGTCCTATATCTTACAGTCGAAAGCTTCGTTCTTTATGCGAGGAAGAGGTCTCAATTGTCAATGGAGGTCTATAGCTAAAAATCCATAGCATTAACAATACAAATGTTTTAATTACCCTCAGTGGTTTTTAAAATAGTGAAGATTAGAAAAAATTGGAGTGTGTAACTATTGTCTTCAACAATAACTGACTGGATATCCGCTATTTCACAGCTAGCATTTCTAGTCATATTTCTGCTCTTATTCATGGGCTTCAACCAGAAATTCCAAATTTACGTTTCATCGAGGAACATAAAGCTAAAGCTAGGAGTACTTGAAAGAATGATGAACGAGTCGCAAAGCAAAACGGCAAGCTATATGAGGAACCTCGGTCTTGAGCAGCCTGAAAAAGTGATGGAGAAGGGGATAAACTACTTCGTGATTGAGCCCGTTAATATAGAGCCGACTGATATAATAAAGAGGATGGACGTTCTCTTTTCAACTAGAGAGGAACGACTTGAAGGACTTGTAAAGGAGGCTCTCCCGAATGCTGGAAAAGTCGAGAGGAGTTTGGCTTCAACTGCCCTGGAAATAAGCGCTGCTCTTACTTTCGTCTATAAGTATGTAAGGCACCTGTTGATAACAGGTCAGAAAACTAACAACTGGATCCTAATAATGCAGCTGGAGATGGTTCTTCCTATGATAATTAAGCAAGCGGAAGCGTACAGCAAAGCGCTCGACGTTTTTCTCGAAGGAAAGCCGATAGGAGACGGGGCCGGCCCACTCCTAGTCCAGAGGATAGTGGGACCATCTGCTACTCCCATAGAAATCGTAAAGGATACGGTATACTATGAATCTCAGATAGACAATAGGAAGGTCTATCTCATAAAGGCAAGCGGTCCTGAAAGCAATGTCGGCCACCCAGGATTTGCGGTTGAAGAGCTGCTAAAGAAGCTCGGAGAGAGAAACGAAAAAGTTGGAATGATTATAACCGTAGATGCTGCTCTTAAGCTAGAAGGAGAGAACACTGGGGAAGTCGCTGAGGGAGCTGGGGCCGCTATTGGTGATGCTGGACCCGAAAAGATAAGGATTGAGAGGGCAGCTTCCATTAACGGAATACCCCTACATGCGGTCATAGTGAAGATGGGTATGGAAGAAGCGATACTCACAATGAAAAAGGAGATATGTGATGCTGTAGATGTTGCTCTGGAAAGGATAAAGGAGCTCATAAAGAAGGTACCAGAGGGTCACAGCATAATAATAGCTGGCATAGGGAATTCCGTGGGAATTCTCTGAGGTGACTAAGGTGCTAGCTTTAAAAGCTTCTGCGCAAATGTTCGGGAACAATACCTTGCTCTCCCCTGAAGTGCAAGGTATATTGACTCTGATCCTCATGGCAATATCTCTCACGTTTCTCTATTACGTTATGATGCAGATGCAACCGAAAAAGTCGCAGGATAATTTTGAAACGGTTACTGTAATCAAATGCTTGGGCGATGGCGGAAGCGCAGAGGAGAGACCTTTCCAAAAAGGAGATTTCGTTGGGAAGATTGTAGGGGAGTGCGCGGACAAGGCTCAAAAAGTGATCTATGCTATATATGAAAGAAAGGTAGAAGTCAAAAAGCCGTAGGCTGCGAAGCATTTGGTATCCAATATTTTTATTATAATTATTAATTAATTCTGCTATGACCATTTGATAAGGTGAAGTGGATTTTGGAGAAGACCTTCGCTGTTCTGGGTAGGATATACTCCTCTTTTATGCCCATGAGGCTAAACGACGGGCTTGTTGTGCGAGATGGGAAAGTGCTCTATTTGGGAGATGCGGATTCTGTCATGAAGATTTCAAGAGAACTTGGAGCAGAAATAATAAACTATGGTAAAAAGACAATCATCCCAGGTTTTATAGATTCCCACATGCACCTAAATTCTCTTGGCATGAGCCTTATGACTTTAGATTTGAGGGGGACAAAATCAATAGATGAGCTAAAGCTAAAGTTGAGGAAATTTATTGAAGGTGGGGACAAAAAAATAGTGATCGGTAGAGGCTGGGACCAAGAGCTGTTCTCGGAGGGTAGATGGCCTAACGCTATGGACCTCGATGAGACGGTAAAGGACGCCCCGGTTATTCTTGTTCGCGTTTGCGGTCATGCAGCCGTTATGAACAGCGCGGCCATCAGTCTTCTACCTGAAGAAGAGCTCAAAGGACCATACATTCAAAAGGATGAGCGTGGAAGGCCCACAGGATTAGTTTTTGAAGATGCCGTGGGTAGAGCCTTAAGCATATTGGGAGAGGCTCTCGATAAGAGAGAAATGCTGAGAAAAGGATCCGAGCAAGCAGCAAGGCTGGGCGTAACTTCAGTCGGCTTCATGTCAGCGAAGCGAGCAGACTTATTTGCTTTAAAAGATATGAAGGAGCTGGAGGAGCTTAAGACGAGAGTGTTTTTGTACATGGATCACGCGGAGATCTCGGATTCTATAGCATTGGACCTAAAGTACGGAACGGAGATGGTAAAGCTAAATGGAATAAAGCTTTTTGCCGATGGTAGTTTTGGTGCCAGAACGGCCTTACTTTCCGAGCCATACAGCGACGACCCGAGCACAAGGGGAACAGCTGTAATGAAGGAAGATGAGCTCGCTTATTGGATGAAATATGCTATTGATAGGGGGCTTCAAACAGCAACACATGCCATAGGAGATGCGGCTTTAGATTCTGTTCTTAAAGCGATGGAGATTTCTAAAGTTAAGGGACTGGCTGGAAGGATAGAACACGCTTCATTGGTTCGCCCGGATCAGGTTGACAAAATGCGCACCATTGGCGTAGGCGTATCGGTACAGCCCCGCTTCGTTATATCTGACTGGTGGCTCGTAAAGAGGTTAGGAAAGGAACGAGCGATGTATGCTTATCCCTTTAAAACGTTGATAAATGCGGGGTTGGTCGTGGGATTCTCGACAGACGCTCCCGTTGAGCCGCTCGATCCTTGGCTTAGTGTAAACGCAGCTGTAGGAAGGGGAGAAGAGGAAAGAGTGGAAATCTTCGAGCTCACAAAGCACGAAAGATTAAGCTTAGCTGAGGCGTTACATGCCTATACTGCTGGATCAGCTGAACTTTTAGGAGCAAATGATCTGGGCAAGCTAGAGATTGGGAAAAGAGCCGACTTCGTTGTTGTGAATGCTGATCCCTTTAGTGGAACAGATTTGAAGACGATAAGAGTCTTGGAAACCTTTATAGAGGGTACAAGGGTATATTCCGCTACCACGGAAAATCTCATTTTTTGAAAAAGCTTCATTGTGAGGAGCTATGCTCATAAAAAAGCTGAGCCCTTCATTTAAGCGAAGGATGGCTAGACTTCCTCACCTTCGTCAGGAGAAAAGAGCTCTATTTTTTCAAGCTTTTCCATAATATCTTTAACCAGGTCTTCTAGCTTATCTTTGTCTCCGCCTTTTTTCGAGTACCTATCTAGGGCTATTTTTTCAACTATTCTATAGCTCTTGTATTTTTCGTTCAGTGCTCTCCACTCGATCCCTACTAACTTGGATGCTACCTCCTCATCGTAGGGCAAAATGCCTTTGAGCATTAGGAATGCAATTATTGGGTATCCTATGTAACCTCTATACTTCGTACCATTATCAGTAGAGTTGGCTATGCCTTTTTCAACATCTAGGAAAACCTGATATTCCCTCTTCTCGTCCGATGAAACAACCGTTGCTTCTTTATCGCTAAGCTGTTTTATCCTACCTTCAGCTACGGATGAAAGTGCTTCGAGAACTTTTATCCTAGGGGGCATTTGAAGTTTCCTCAAATTAAACACCCTGTGAACTTCTGGGCTTTTCCTCGTTGTGAAAGTTGGGAATATAGGTTGAGATCTTTCTCAAACGAAATCGTGAAATGGCTTGCAATAACGTCACCGCTTGATTGATAATTCTATTGACTCTCTAATAATATTAATGTTGTAGCTGTGATGATTTATTTTAAATCTTAATGAAAGCAATATTTTCCTGTTGTTTTCTAAAGCATAATAAATAAGTATTTATGAGACAGAAAAGCTAGGGGATCTCGGGAGAAGCTGAGAAGTGAACTGAATAGTCTTTCAATATATTATCTTTCCGCATTCTTCAGAAGTTCCTGTGCCTTAGTCTCACTTTAAGCTAAAAGCGAGAGCCCTCGATGATGGTATCTCTATTTCTAAATCTTCACCAGCTTGAATTGGTAGGTCGGAAGGCGCCGAGATATATACATATAAACCATCGTTCCCCTCTATGCTTATTTTGAGCTCCTGCGTAGCGCCCGCGAACATTCTCATCGTTACCTTTCCCCTAATCTTCCACACTTTTGCGCTTTCTGCTTGTTTCCTCCCTCTAATAGCTATGTGTTCCGGCCTGACCACAACTTTGACCTTGTCCCCTTCCTTCAGGCCAGCTTGAGATAATACGGTTACCCCTAACTCTATTCCCTTTGCTATTTCTACTATCCCTTCGCCTTTGTATATCCCATCTAAGATGTTCGGTTTTCCGAAAAAAGTAGCGACGAAAAGCTCTTTCGGTGCGAAATAAAGCTCCTCGGGAGTCCCTATCTGAACAATTTTCCCGAAGTTCATGACAGCAACTCTATCAGATATGCTCATCGCTTCCTCTTGGTCATGCGTTACATAGATAGTGGTTATCTTCAGCCCTCGCTGGATTTTCTTGATCTCTTCTCTCATCTCCAGTCTAAGCTTAGCATCTAAGTTGCTCAGGGGCTCGTCTAGCAGAAGGACGCTGGGCTGAACCACCAATGCTCTTGCGAGAGCTACCCTCTGCTGTTGTCCACCGGAGAGCTGCGAGGGGTACCTATCCTCCATTCCAGAAAGCTTCACGAGCTCAAGGATCTCTCTAACTCTCCTCTTCTGCTCGGCTTCTCCTACCTTCCTTACCTTTAAGCCATATGCGACATTTTCATAAACGGTCATATGGGGCCATAGAGCGTAGTTCTGAAATACCATTGCGGTGTTTCTCTCATATGGCTTCTTAAAGGTGACGTCTTCGTTGCCTAAATATACGCTTCCTTCATCCGGGTACTCAAAGCCCGCGATTATTCTAAGCGTCGTCGTCTTACCGCATCCGCTTGGCCCTAGGAATGTGAAAAACTCGCCGTCCTTTATCTCCAACGATATATTGTCCACTGCCACAACCCTTCCGCCTTCATATGTCTTCCTTAGGTTACTCAATACCACGTTAACCACTGAAGTATCACACCCCTATGAATGCATAGCTTTGTTTGAAAATCATGGTTATTATGACGATTACAGCGATTTGAATGCACATCAGGAGAACTCCCAGTGCCGCTGCCAAGTTCACACCAGCTAGCCTGCCACTGGTGATTAGATCTAACATGACCATCGTTATTGGTCCCTTATGATTAGGGCTTGAAACATCTCCACCCAGCCCCCCAAGAGTTATGCTCGCGCTTGTTTCTCCCATACAATAAACGAATGTTATCATGGCTCCGCTAGCAATATTTAGAGCTATAAGTGGAATTACGATGTAACTTAGAGTTCTAATTCTGCTAGCTCCTAAATTCAAGCTAGACTCCTCCAGTGATATATGAGTCTGCTGGAGGCCAGCAAATACGCTTCTCGATGTAAAGGGGAGCCTTCTAATAGAATAGACGAGGATTAGGGGGAGCGCCGGATTATACAGGGGATCAAGTGCAGTATTGGGGAAGTATCTGTGAAAGAAATAAAAGTAACCAAAAGCGAATATTAGCCCTGGAATTGCGAGGGGCATAGTTGTAAGATAGTCTAGGAGGCTTATCCCCCTTACCTTGAGCCTTGCAACCACATAGCTAGCGCTGAGGCCGAGGAATACAATTATTCCCACTGCTACAGTTGAGTACAGAAGGCTGTTCAATATGCCCCTGAAAACGCCTTTTATCTCCACCAATTCGATGAAATTTATTATAGTAAAGCCAGAGGGCAAAGGATCTGAGCCCCATCTCTCAGAAAAAGCTAGGAGAAATACTCCTATTTGAGGGAGCATCGTTAAAATTACAAGTGGAAATACGACGAAATAAACAGCTACTTTACCCTTTAGACCAAGCCTCCTCTCTCTAGGAACCCACCTCCCTCCCTTGCTGACCATAGCATACTGCCTTAGGCTAGTCTGTCTCCTTATCAATACGAAGACCGTGAGCGAGATAAGTAACATTGTGAGTGCGAGCGCCCCCGTCTCGGGAGAAGCGATGTTCACCCTAACGCCTTGGAAGTAATTGTATATCTGGTACGATAGAACATCTCGTATTCCGAATATTATCGGGGCCCCAACATCTTCTAAGCTGAAAATGAACACGAGTGCAGCTCCAGCGATGAGGCCCGGTAGGCTCAGTGGGAAGGTCACAGTCCTAAAAAGCTTGAATCCCTTAGATCCCAGGTTTTCTGCCTGCTCCTCCAAGCTAGGGTCTATATTCATCATGGAAGAGAAGACGTTGAGGTATACTATAGGGTAAAACGTGATGATTTGAGTCAATATCACTCCAGCGATTCCTCCAAACGATATCCTGAGGTCCATGCCTGTCAAATGAGATAAAACCCAGCTCAATGTGTTGTAGCCGAAACCAGGTCCGATAAGCTTCTTTACGACATACGCATTGATGAATGGACTCATAAGTAGGGGCACTATGGCCATTATCCTGAGTAACATTTTCAACCTGAATTTGTATCGGGCGAGGATAAATGCCACGACTATACCAAGGAGGCTTGCTGAAGCGGTTACAATAGCTGCTATTATTATTGAATTCAATATAACACCGAAGGATGGCCCGGTAAACTGTAGGAAAATAGTGTTCTCGAATTTATTCAGGGTATAGATGGAGCCAGTTGGATGGAGGTTAAAATACATCGGCTGAAATAGCAAAGAGAGGCTATAGTTCCTCGCCGACAGAAGAATCGTTAATATAGGTAAAACCATAAATATTATGAGATATGTGAGCGGGAAAAAAATTTGTAACAGTAGGAGCCTATCCAGCTCAAACCGCAACCTCCTAAAAACAGCGGAGGACATTTTATTCTACTAACCTCCAACAGCCTGTAGAACAGCTTGGTACTTCTGCGCTGCTGCCGTTCTCCATTGAGACATCAATCCTTGTAGCAAGGATGGATTTGACATGGCGGCATTATTAAGTTGTATCGCTACATCCTGTGTAAGCGTTGTATTTTGTCCATTGAGCGGGTTCGTGAATGTGATGAAGTCCGTCAATGCGTTTTCAAGTTGCTGGAACCTGGTCTGATCTATTTTTCCACTCATATAAGCCTTCACAAGGGCAACCCAAGCGTTCTGTAAGTACTGGACATCATCGGTCAGTGTCGCTTTGAAGTAATTCTGCATTATGTATTCGTAGCTCAACGCTAAGTTGTCGCTAAAGTTAATCGAAGGTGTCTGTGATGCAGCAAGGTATGCCTGATATAGATCCTGTCTAGCCATTCCCTCAGTTGTATTGAAAATACTTGGGTTAGCGGGCAATCTGTTTATGTTTTTATCAAGCCAGATCTTTTGACCATCGGTGAGCACCCATGCTATGAAGGCCTGTGCCTCCACTGGATGCTTCGAAGTAGCGAATAGTGCTATAGGATCTCCATTTACAATGCTTTCGTTCTGAGGAATAACGTATATGCAGGAAGGATTCTGGTAGTGAGCAGTATAGCCATAAAAGTCGATCGTAATACCAACTATTCTTTCCCCTCTTATTACAACATCTCTCACTTCCTCGCTGCTAGAACTTATGTAAGCGTTTGCAGCCATCAGAGTCAAAAGCCTCCACCCTTTATCCCAACCAAAAGCCTGAAGAATTATCTCGTACATTCTAGTATTGCTGGTGCTACTTGTTGGGTCTGCCATAGCTAAAGGAGCTTGGCCGGTTGAAGCGTAAACTTTTCCCAAGCTCAATGAACCCAAGTCTTCCCATTTCTGGGGTATTGGCAAATTATATTGTTTCGCCAAATCGGTATTCACGGTGAAGCCGAAGGAGGATATTGCTGCTGCAACCCAATAGAGTTGGCCATTGGGACCCACTCTCTTCATCGGCACACCGGCTATTTGATCGGGAATCTGGGCAGAAGCATTCAAGGCTAAAGGCAGAGTTAAAGGTGATGTTAAATTATACATATACATTGTATCAAAGAGCGTCGGTCCCCCTCCCCACCCGAGGTCCACATTTTTAGCCTTTGCTGTATCAGGCCAAAGTCCAGGAGGCACGACGATGAACTGAAGATCAACGATGTTGTATTGTTTTGCTATAGTTGAATTTAAGAACATCTTCCTTGCAAGATCGAGAATGTCCGTGGAATGTCTTGTCAGTATTGTGAGGGTTACGCCTTGAGCCTGGGTCGTGGTGGTTGTTGTAGTAGTCGTTGTGGTCGTTGATGTGGTTGTTGTAGAAGTAGTGGTTGTAGAGGTCGTGGTTGTTTGGGGTTGCGTGGTCGTCGTCGTAGTAGTAGAGGTTGGCGTGGTAGTGGTGGTTCCTCCACCACCTCTTGTTGCCAAATATGCTCCCGCGATGGCTGCCACAAGGATTATTATGACGATCCCTATGAGAACGATCGTTGATACTCCTCTACTCGAGCTCATTTTAACCGCCTTCATTCTATTTTGTATTTTTTATAATTAAAATTTGATCCCACTATGCTTCAAGTTTTTATATCGAAGTAGTTTAAAAAAAGTTATATTTTTTCTGAGTTTTTCATCCTGCGCTCCAAGGTATAGAGCTTCAGCCATGAGTCTTTACTTCTTAGGCTTCATGGCAACAGCTACTAGAGCCACTATCAGAGCCAATATACCTACTATTATACCAGCATATGCCAAACTAGGGCTCGCCGCGCTGTTAGCTGCATTTAGTGCGGAGTTGGCTGTCGAATTTACCTTACTCAGTTGCGTATTAAGCTGAGAAAGCTGACTGGAAAGCTGTGCTATTTGACCGTTAGCACTAGAAAGAGCAGACTGAGCCTGCTGAAGCTGCTGCTGCAGCTGAGATATCGTCTGCTGCGCCGAGAGCAGATTGGAATTAGCCTGGGTTAGCTGTTGGCTCATAGTCTTCTGGTCATTTATGTACTGTTGAACGAATTTAAGCTCTCCCATATAACCCGATATCCACAGTATCATATTCCTGAAGAACCTAGGGCCGTCCAAATTCACTCCAACGTATGATGTAGAGATGCCGGGCTGATAGCCTCCTATTGGTGTCTCACCGCTCACTACAACGAACCTTATCGCTTTATTCCCGCTTATATTCAAGGTCATCTGTTCAGCAGCTAGCAAAACGTATTTACCGGTATCTCCTGCGCTTGCAGTTTTGCCCAGATCTCCAGGAGCCCCTGGCTTCTGAGGCTGGTTCTCGGAGATCTTTCCTTGATCACTCGTCCAAGCTATTCTATAGACGTTTGGAAAGGTTGAAGCGTTAAGGGCATGCCAGTCGCCATTGTCGTCTACATAAGCCACTATCCCAGGACCGTGGAAAAGAACTTTCTGTGCCGCGAAAGCTACCACTTCTGCTCCTGGGTCCGGCTGTATGAGACCAACTACCCTATATGTAGCACCGCAATTGCTCGCATAGTCATCAACTGAAACGAAGTCCTCCCTCAGATGAGAGCCCAATGACTCGGCTATTATATCGATTTGGTGCATTGCTATTTCCTGGCTTCCTCCCTGTGCTGGGTAGTCGCTGTCACCAGCGAGCCATATTGCCTTTTGCATGGTCGCCGTGGTGTTGAACCAGGTTGTTATTGCCTGGACCTCCGCTGGCGAAAAGGCCATGGTCGGCTGCGGTATTATAATTATGTTGACGTACTTCAAATCATTCGATATTGTGTCAAACGTCCCTACTAGAATCTTATATGAGAGTTCCTTAACGATTGGCGAAAGCGAGTTGGCTTGGTCTTGGCTAGAGACTAATACATAGAATTCCGCCTCTGGAAGCACCTTCATCGCCATATCCAGTCCAGCCGCAGATTCCCCGTGAGCTAAATCGACCAAAACGACAATTCCTGGCTCCGAAGCTTTGGCAGAGATGGGATAAAATATTGACGCCACTAGAAATACGATAGCTAGAAATGGTATTATTTTTCTATTTACCATAATAAATTCACCCTAATTTCGCCGAATTATCTTTTATAATAGATTGTATAAAAACGTTACCTTGCTGTTGGAAGTCGAAATTAAAAAAATAAATTGTTAATTGTTGATCATCTAAAAAAGGTTTA